>CACZNY010000237.1 GCA_902782655.1 uncultured Lachnospiraceae bacterium | reverse complement strand
TCCTTGACCTTGTCGGGCTTTGCTGCCTCCTTGGGATCATTCTCTATCTGAGCCTTGAGTATCTCCTTCTCATGCTCGATATATGAAGCCTCGATCTCGGAGGATCTGGTATATTTGGGCGAAAGAGCGGCAACCTGCATTGCGACATTCTTTCCCATCTCCTTTATGGCATCATTTACCACATCCGTCTCTACATCAACGAGCACGCCGATCTTTCCGCCCGCATGGATATAGGTTGAAATGAAACCGTCAGGCTCCTCTACTCTTTCAAATCTTCTAAGGCCTATATTCTCGGATATATCCGATACGGCCTGCTTTCTTGCATCCTCCACCGTAAGAGAGGGATCCTTCTGCCATTTCTCGGCAAGGAAGGTCTCCATATCTGAAGCCGTGGAATCAAGAGCCTGCTTTGCAACCGCATTCACATAATCCTTGAATTTGTCTGTATTGGCCGCAAAGTCTGTCTCGATATTGACCTCTACTACCGCAGCCTTCTTACCGTCCTCTGAAGCGCAGGTAAGGGAAAGTCCCTCTACCGCAGTACGTCCTGCCTTTTTCTCGGCACCTGCAAGCCCCTTCTCGCGAAGGAACTCAATGGCCTTATCCATATCGCCGTCTGTCTCGGCGAGTGCTTTCTTACAATCCATCATTCCGGCTCCTGTCATCTCACGGAGCTCTTTTACTGTAGCTGCTGTTACTGCTGCCATTTCACTGCCCTCCTTAATTATCTTCCTCTGAGGTCTCTTCCTCAGTCACATCACCGTCCTCAGTATCTTCAGCCACATCCTCAGCATCGGCTGCCTCTCCGGCTACACCCTGCTTTGCCTCGATGACTGCATCGGCCATCTTTGAGACAATGAGCTTTACAGCCCTTATGGCATCATCGTTTCCGGGGATCACGTAATCAAGCTCCTCGGGATCGCAGTTGGTGTCACAGATTCCGATAAGGGTGATGCCAAGCTTGTTGGCCTCTGCAACGCAAAGATGCTCCTTCTTGGGATCTACCACGAAGATGGCATCGGGAGTGCGTCTCATCTCCTTGATACCGCCAAGGTTCTTCTCAAGCTTTGCATATTCCTTCTGAAGAAGAGCCACTTCCTTCTTGGGAAGCTTCTCAAAGGTGCCGTCCTCTCTCATAGCCTCGATATCCTTAAGCCTCTTTACCCTTGACTTGATGGTGTCGAAGTTAGTGAGCATTCCGCCCAGCCACCTTTCATTAACATAGTACATGCCGCAGCGCTCTGCCTCTGTCCTGATAGCCTCCTGAGCCTGTTTCTTGGTACCGACGAAAAGGATGGTTCCTCCGTTGGCCACGATGTCGCCTACAGCATTATAGGCTTCATCCACAAGACCTACGCTCTTTTGAAGGTCTATGATATAGATGCCGTTCCTCTCCGTATAGATATACGGTGCCATTTTGGGGTTCCATCTCCTGGTCTGATGTCCGAAGTGAACTCCGGCTTCCAGAAGCTGCTTCATTGAAATAATACTCATTGCAAAAATCCTCCTTTTGGTTTTGCTTCCACATCCTTCGTCACGCCTCAATCCTGTAAATGGACACCAAAGAAGCGCCGTATCCGGATATGTGAATGATAGACAACAGCGTATAAAAGGCTTTAACACCTTTCACACGAAAAGATACTATAACATAATCAGGCAATGGTTTCAAGATGATACTAAATGCTGACAGATCCTTATTGTTTGGAAGTAAGGATGGCGCCCATTTCCTCGGCCGTGGCGCCCTTTGGTATCGGATGTGAACCGGGCACGAGTCTTCTGTCATAACCGGAAAGGACAAGATATGAATCAAACTGTCCGGCATCAGTCACAAGCCCCGCCTCGGCCATCTTGGAGGCTACGGAAATTGAGCTTTCACCGGAATTGACGGTAATGGTAACAGTTTCCCCGGGATCGGAGGCCTTTTCCTGTGAAGAAGGCTTTTCCTTTTCTTCTTTTTTCTGAGGCTCACTGATGCTTTCAGTCACGGAGCCTGCGGTTGCAACAGAATCCTCTTTTTGTGAAACAGGCTTTACGGTCTCTTTTTCAGGCTTTTTATCATAGATAAGCTCTCCGTTGCTGCTTACTGCCCTGACTCCCGCATCGGCCTTCACCGGCTCTTTATCCTTTTTATCTTCCGATACCGTTGACATGGCGCTTTTCTGCGCTTTATCAGCCATAGCCTTTGCCTCGGTAAGGAGCAGGGTGTTTTCCGAAACCATGCCAAGCTCCGCAGCCCTCTTCCTTATTTCAGCATCGCTCATCTCCCCCCTGGCTTTATTTGAGGAGAGGGAGATTATAAGGGTCGTGATGAATATGCCAAGCCCGAGGCCTTTAAGATATGTTTTAAGCTTCACTGCCGCTTCCTCCGCCGTTCAGGCTTATGGCAAGCCTTACCTCTCCTACGCCTATGCCAAGCCTTTTGGCAATGTCCACCTCGGATACGCCTTCATTATGAAGCTTGACGACCTCCCTGCCGTAGTTTCCGGTTACGACAGCGGCTGCCTCCTCTTCCTTCGGAAGTCCCGGAAGCTCGGTTTTGCCGTTCTTATCCTTGGGAGCTGCAAACATCTTCGGAATATGGATATTCTCGGCAGGGGCCTTTTCGGCAGCCGCCATTTTAAGCCTGCTCTGGCCGGTGATCTTTTCCTCAGGCTTCTTCTCCGGAGCTTTCTTTGGAGCCGGAGCCTTGGTTTTTTCCATGCTCTCGGCTTTTCTAATGGTATTCTTCAGATCGGTGGACTTATTATTGAGCATATCATACATGAAGACCACTTCTTTATGATTACGCTCTATCTCATCGGTCACGGTCTTTCCATACTCATTGATGGCCATGATCTTTTCATTGGTAAGCTTTTCCAAAGATCTGACAGAGCTGTCATGGGCAAGCGCCACCTCCTCGTCGATGATGTCGCGCACCCTCCTTGAAGCATCCTTAAGCTCGCTTTCCGTGATCTCCCTTAATTTTTCGCTGTATTCCCTTCTGCCCTTTACTGAATATCCGGAATTATTATCCTTGCCCTCCGGAATAAAGAAACCGAGAGCAAAAATAACTGCTCCGGCTATCAGGAGCAGTATCTGTATAGGTGTCATATCGAGATGCTGAAGCCTCCCTGCTGCTTCTTTACCATTTTCCCGAAGGAATCCTCTTTTCTGCGTCTTCTTGCGCCGCCGTCCCCGGCGTACTGATTGCTGCTTCCGCCCGAGGCGTCAGAGTCCGTCTCCGCCCCGTCCGCATTGTCCTTATTGCGTACCTGATTGATATGCTGATCAGCCTCCTGCTGTACCTCATTCTCACTGTTCACCTGCATGGATGCGGCTCTTGCTTCATCTGTCATCCCTGCATGAGCGACCTCGGGTGAAGCTGTTATCATTCCATTTAAGAAAACCGGTGCTATTGCCATAATATATACCTCTCAGATCCCAAGCATCCTTACATCAGCGCCCTCTCTTCTGAAACGGCAGTACTGATAATCCTTCTTCAGTGTAAGATTTGCATCCGAAACCGTAATGCGCGTACCGGCATAAGCTATCCCCAATACTACTACCTCGGATATCGTTTCATTGTCAAACGAAAGCTCGATCTGCGCAAGCTCTTCCATATTGTTCTGCAGGGTTCCCTTCTGGGTCTGTATGACTTTATTCAGTTCCTGCATTTTTTTCAGCTGTTCCGGAGGAAGCTTGTCCCCTCTTTTCAGCCTGTCCACCGTAGCCAAAAGCACTGGCTCCGTGCGCGCAAGGGCAGCCCTTATTTCTTCATTGTCCTTTATAAGCTTTGCCCTTCTGGCCTTAAGAGCCGGGTCTATACCCACCTCCACCGAAGTGGGTGCTCCCAGTTCGCTGCCGATAGTCTTGGCCTCGATCTTACTGCCTGCCCGCGCGACTCCTCCGGTAATAAATCCCTTACGTCCCTCGACTATTATTGAATCCTTGGCGGAGATCTTTGAATTAAGGACAAGCTCGGACTGTATAAGCCCTCCGGATACGACCTCCGCAGAATTGATATATTTGGCTATAACGGAATGCCCGGCTGTGATCCTGCCCTTCTCCATTCCGTTGATACCCTTGGCCACTGTCACCTGTCCGCCTGCCGTGATCTCGGCTGCCTCAATGACCCCGCGGACTTCTATATCCCCCGTGACCTTCACCTTATAGCCTGTGGTGATATTTCCGTCAACAAGAAGATTCCCGTCATAATCAATATCTCCGGTAGATACATCCACATTTGCAAGCTCCAAAACGCTTGAAACAAAGACCATACCGTCCGTCAGGCTTACGTGGCCGTTCGTATCTGCCGTAAGCACTCCGTCCTCCGAAAGAGTAGAGCCCTTGCTGTGTTTTATCACTGCCGGCTTTACACTGTTAGCCATCATTGCTTCACCGAAGACATTCTTACCGGGCGATCCCGGCACCTCCTTATGAAGCTTTGCCAGCACCTGCCCCTCCTTGCAGGCACGTACTGAGTTCAGCGCATGGAAATCCACAGTGCCGTCTTCATTCTTCTTTGGTCTTGCCACGGGATCAGTATCAAAGAAATACTCCACATAGCCGTCCTTTCCGGGAGTAACCGGAATCCCCCGCGCAAGGATATAATCCGTGCAGTATTTTTTGTTTTTTATGAAGGAATTTATCCCGTCGATATCGGGATCAACGGTGATCTGATTGTATTTCAGATCGTTCTTTATCTCATCCTCTGTCATAAAGCCGCCGCTGACCTGGCCTTCATTTGAAAGCGAGGGGGGATAAAAGCGGCATATGACCTCCATCATATCATCCGATACCGTAAACTGCATGAATTCATCCACAGGCTTCAGTACCTCGGTATTGATTTTTATCGTGGAGTCTTCATTCTTCTGGGCTTCCGACAGTACTGTAATCCTGTCAAAAAAGATCCTTTTAAGAGACAGATAATCCTCTACTTCCCTTGGATTGAGTGGTTCGCCGTCTCCCGTGGCAGGGATGAAATGAAGATATGTGCCGTCCGGCTTAAGAATAAGCTGGAAATATGCATTGCCGTTTTCTGCCATGGAATCACCGCCTGTCTTAAAGGGCATTAAGCCCCTGAGCCTAATACATCCATATACTTTCCGAGTTTTGTCTTCATCTTGGCCAGTCCCTTGATGTGGAGCTGGGAGACTCTGGATTCCGAAACCTCAAGAATGTTGCTTATCTCCTTGAGCGTAAGCTCCTCATAGTAATAAAGGACTATAACCTTCCGTTCCTTCTCTGTAAGAAGCTCCAAAGCGTCAGCCAGTGTCTTTTTGAGCTCCTTCTCTTCAAGGACCTCCTCCGGTCCGGCGCTGTTGTCAGCTATCGTCTCTCTGCCGCCGCTTCCGTCCTCGGTAGAATTCTCATTGAATTCATCCAGTGATATGACATTTGTGACAGCCATCTGCGACTGCCAGTCCGCATATTCATTATCCGTAAGTCCCAGCTCTTTGGCTACCCTCTCATCGGTAGCTGATTCACCGGTCTCGGATTCGATCTTCTTTATCGCATCATCTATCTGCCGCTGTTTCTGTCTGATAGTACGCGGGATCCAGTCCATCTTGCGGATCTGGTCAAGTATCGCCCCTCTGATCCTTAAGGATGCATAGGTCTCGAACTTGACAGCCTTGGAAGGATCAAACTTGTCAATGGCATCTATCAGACCGAACACACCGTAGCCAACAAGGTCGTCATATTCCACATTGTAGCCCAAATACATGGAAAGCCTTCCGGCGACAACCTTTACCAATGGTGCATATTCAACTATGATCTTTTCTCTCAGCTGTGGAGCTTTGGTCTTTGCGTATTCACTCCATAGCTTCTGTCTTCCGACATCATCCATCCGCTTTTATCCGTGAGCGAAGAATGATCATTCACCGGAATCCTCGGAAATCACTTCCTCGCTTCCGTTCTCTCCGCTCTTTCCTTTTTGTATGACATTTCCGTCAGCGTTCACCGCTTCGGGATCAGGCAGCTCGATCCGGTCAAGAAGAAGCTTTACCAGCTCACCTGCCAAAAGAAAAAAGACCAGGCTCACCAGTATTATCAAAAGCGACTTCTTAAAATCAAGCTGCTGTATGAAAACATCTGCAGTAACAACAGCGCCGCCCAAAAGCATTATTATGGCAGGTACAGGCTTTGTCTTAAGGTGTATCGGCTCAGTCTTTTTTTCAGGAGGAGTCTGGTTTAGGTTGTCGGCAAGTACAGTCCTGCCTTCTCCTCCCTCTGCCTCTTCGACACTGGTTACACTTACGCCATCGGCTGATCCGTCTTCATTCATATCGTCTTAGGCGGCTTACCGACGGCTTTAATTATATAATCTCCGGTTTCGGGATAAAACTCTACCGTGCGTCCGTAGTTCAGACCCGTATCCTCTGCTCTGATAGGTATCCGAAGCTCTGCCAGCTTTTTTTTGACGGCAGCTACATTCCTGTCACCCACCTTGACCAAAGGGGAGTTCTGCTGCATGGCAAACATCTGTGCCCCGCCTGCGATCTTTGCCACCATTCTGGATCTGACAGCTCCCGCCTTTTCCATCTGGCGGACAAGCTCTTCCACTCCGGTATCGGCAAATTTCGCAATATTGGCGTTGTTTTTTATTTCCTTTGAGTCCGGCAGCATCACATGGGCAAGTCCGCCGACCTTATTGGATGTGTCTCTTATCGCTACTCCTACACAAGATCCAAGTCCGAGAGTCGTGATGCTGTTTGGGCTGATGCAAAGCTTCAAGTCAGCCATGCCTACTTTTATCATCTCAGCCATAAATCAACTCCTGCTAAAACTTATTGCATAACTCCAAGCGCCTTCAAAAGCTTCGTGTATGACGGAAGATCAGGCACAAGAACGAAATAACCGTTAAGCTCAGTATCCTCGGAAAACGAAGTCTGTATCAGAAGCATCTGATCACCGACCATTCCAAACTCTATGGCCGGAACGGAAAGGAGCGCTTCTGCCATATCCACCGCCAGCGACGGAACAGACTCGATGATCTTAAGATTAGTCAGCATCGAGAGTGAATTCAGATAGCTTCCCACGATGATATTGCCTATCTCATTAAGGGCTGACTGCTCTATCTCATTGAAGGGCTGTCCCTCCACGAAATCGCTGTTGCTCATGCCCATAAGCTTGGCTACAAGCTCATGGGCGGATTTTTCCTCCAGCAAAAACATGATGGATCCCGTTATATCCCCGGAAATGGAAAGATATATACCGGCCATGATCTGCTCCTCGCCGCCCATGGTCTCGCCCATCTCGCTGAACTCGACTAAAGCTACCTTAGGTACGGTCATATCGACCTTCGTGTTGAGCATAGTGGCCAAAGCAGTTGCCGCGTTGCCCGCACCGATATTACCTATCTAACGCAGGACATCATAATACATGTCATCTACGTTGTTAAGATCAAGCTCTGCCATATTACCTCCTGTGAAATACTAGTCTGTATCAGGCTTCTCAGGCCTGTTCCTTCTCGCCTATGACCGTGGC
>CACZNY010000236.1 GCA_902782655.1 uncultured Lachnospiraceae bacterium | reverse complement strand
CTTGCGGTATTGCTCTTTTCATCTGCAAGTGCCGCATTTACCTGGACCAGGGATCTTATATAGTTTTCCAGCTCGATGATCATGGAGATTATCTCTTTGGAAAGGGATGCTATCTCGTCCTGTCCTCTGATATTCTTCTCGATGGCCTCCACTACTCCGGCATCCTTGGTCGACGTATACTTCTGTACGCTTGCCTCCAGCGCCGCCAGCTTGGATATGTACCTTTTATTGATGAATACAACTGCGGCTATCAGGCAGACTATAAGCACCAGAGCAATGATACACATCTGATTCGCCGTATTCTTAAGGATCTCTGCGTTGACATCCGCTATATCGATCTCTGCCGCCACAAGTCCGACCTTTTCATGATCTATCCATACAGGCACATAGCAGCAATATGTATCCCCCCATACATTGTGCCATACCTTATAGCCATCCTGTATCTCTCCGGTCTCCCAGGTTTTCCAGAGCAGCTGATGCTCCTCGAAAGGATTTATGTATTCATCATAAAGATACATATATTCTTCTTCATCCCCCTGGGGACGATCCACGTTATTGGGAGACCTGTTCTCGGCAAGATACCTGAGATGCTGCGCTCTGGACGTCCGTATACCGTCTATCATATAGACATTGGATTGTGTCTCCTCATGGGGAATAAGAAAGTAGGTATAAGGCAGATTAAAGTCTGCCCTTGCCTGCTCAAAGGTCAGGAGCCAGTATATATGAGTATATATAAACCAGGCATGAGCCACATCCTCATCCATTTCATCCGGCTGTATATCGACCCCCGGCGCTTTACCGGGATATCTTTGTGCAAAAAGCTTATTATAGGTTTCTTCGCAGCTTAAATATTCATCAATATCGATCGGGATATTTACGTGGGCATAGTGTTCCTCGTAGTATTTCTTATATATCAGAAAATCTTCTCCGTCCGCTTCTATAAGACTCGCAAGATATGACGCCACACTTGAGATATTCCTCTGACACTGCCTCGTGTATATTGACATCTGGCTGAAGTACGTCGTCAGACCTGAAAGCAGCAAAGTGACGATCAAAAAGATACCGAACACAATGGTCAGCCTGAAGCTGAGCCCTTTCTGATTTTTCACCATCCCCCCCTGAAGCTGAGCCGTCTGCCCGATACGGCAGGCTCTGAAAACAAACGGTAATACACTAAGTGTATCTTCGTTTCACTACGGCCGGCGCTGGACAAACAGCAACCGGCTGTTTAGCGCCCCCGCCGGGATTAAAACAAACAGAACTAATTATACCCTATAATTTTGAAATGTTCCAGCGGAGCGGATTTGATCACCTGCTCAAATACACTGAATATCTGCCTGAGAGTGCATTTCCAAAGACACAGAAGTACAGGGCTTGCAAAAAGCTGCCGTCAGTTTTCATCTTCCTTTTCCTGATGGCCGGACTCATCTGAAGCTTTCGCTCCTTCCTTCTCCCCGATATCCTTTGCGGACTTCCCGCCTTCTTTTTCCGTATCCGCCTCCTTTTCCTCGGTCTCAGAAACTTTTCCGGTCTTTTCAGCCTCTTCCTTTCCTTCACTATCTGATTTCCCGGCTTCCTCAGGATCATCATCTTCCCCGTCTTCCGGCTTATCCTTCTCTGCCAGCTCCCTGAGATACTTCTTTGCCTGCTCGTATTCTTCCGGTGTGCCGAAGGAACAGTAGGTATCCGTCTCAAATACCCTTACCCTGCGTCCCGCAGCTATCATCTGATCATACAGCCCGCTCATATAATACTCATCATAAGGGCATTCCTTCAGGTACTTCTCACAGGCCTTCAGGAAGACTGCTGTATTGATGAAGCCATAGGCTCCTGCTATCGCATATTCACTTATGACCTTCTTTTCCGCTGTGGCCTTGGCCACCTTTACGACCACGTTTTCCGCGATCTCAAGATCCTCGACCTTTGCATAGCTGTACCTGTCCTTATCAGACCTGAAGGTCAGAAGGGTTCCTGCCGAATCATAATCATCAGAGCCGTAGTACTCATACAGCTGCTCAGACGTGAACATAAGATCGCAGTCCATGAAGATCACGGGATACTCGTTATGGATGGCTTTTGCTCCCTCCATGGCAGTCATAAGCGCCCCGGGCAGGATCTTGGGCAATACTATTATCTTTGCATCCTTATAGTATTTCCTGATCTCCTTGTCTATATCAAACCTGTCCACATGCTCCTTCAGCACCACGAAGACGAGTCTTTCGTACTTCACCCGGCTTATGATGGAGTCTGCCGCCCTCTTGAAGAAGGGCTCTCCCTCAAGCTCTATGAGAGGCTTGGGACAATCATAACCATGATCGTTAAATCTGGATCCGGCTCCCGCCATGGGGAATACAAGATTGACCCTTGCGTCAACCTTACGCTTTTCTCTGAGGATGTCCTCCTGCTCCTTCACCTTATCCTCCAGCTTGGTTCTGCGTTTTTCGCTCCTTACGGCATTCCAGGCTCTCACTCTGTCAAGTATCAGATAGAAGGTAGGAAGCAGTATAAGCGTCAGTACGGTGGATGCCGTAAGACCTCCCACTATTATTGCAGCCATACCCTGCATGGACATTGCATCCTTGGACCAGCCCAGTGCCACGGGCACCATCGCGATGACGGTGGTGAGGGTCGTCATGAGGATGGGACGAAGCCTTCCGCTTCCCGCATCCACCAGAGCCTCCACGGTATCCATACCGGCTTTCTGATTCTGCATTGCCATATCTATGAGGATGATACCGTTATTTACAACGATACCTGCAAGCATCAGCACACCGAAGGCTGCAGCAAAATCAAGCTTTATCCCAAGTCCGAGAAGGAAGAGGATCGAGCCTATGCCGGCGAAGGGTACACAGAGCATTATGAGCAGTGCCACTATGACCGACTCAAACTGGACAGCAAGCACAAAGAAGACAAGGAACACGGCGATAAGTATCGCCTGAAAAAGACTTGAGAACTCCTCATTCATCATCCTGTCCATCATATTATCCTGGAAGTTCAGCCTCTCATCCGCCTCCACGAAATCATTCACGACCTTATCCAGAACCTCCACCGCCTCGTCCTTTTTGGAGGAGGGCATGGTAGCTGTCAGCTTGTCGATATAACGTCCGTCCTCCCTGCTGACGGTCTTAGGCGCCGACTCAAAGGAAACCCGCGCCATCTCAGTAAGAGGTACGCTCACTCCCTTTGAGTTGACAAAGGTCATGCTCTCCACATCAGGCACCGTTTCATAGTAACCCTCAGGGTATTTTACCCTTACCTCGTATTTTTTATTATCAATGGTCACGTCCGTAGCCTTTGTACCCGACATATTAGCGTACACAAGGCCTGCAAGCTCCTTGGCGGAGAATCCCTTCGCTGAAGCGAGGACAGGGTCTATCTCCACTTTTGCCTTGGCGCCGGAGTCCTTATAGGAGGATGTGACATAAAGGACACCGTCCACCGCCTCCATCTGCTCGACAAGCTTTGCGGTAGCTTCCTTCAGCTCATTGATATCATTTGCGGTGATATCATACTCCTGACTGTCCTTGCTGCTTGACATGCCTGAGTTAGAAACAGATACCTTCACCTGGCACAGCGTCGAAAAATCCTTAAATTCCTGATTCCACTCATCCACGACCTCCTGAGTCGTAGTATCCACATCCTTCCACATATGAGCCGTGAGCCTTGCGCTGGAGCCCGTTTTCGAAACACTGCTGTTATAATATTCTATGATGTCCTTACCGGCTATGAATTCCTCTACCCTCCTCACCTCTTTGTCCATGGTCTCAAGATCAAGGTTGGGTCTGAAGGTCATACTGATGTTTATATTTCCCTGGTCAGGCTCGGAGTACATATCCGTCTTGACGAAGGTGGCAAGGAAAACCGTAAAGGCCAGTGTAATGACAGATATGAGCAATACCATCTTCTTCCATTTCAGGGAGAAGCGTAATATCCGTCTGTATCTCTTTGACAGCCTTTTAAGGATACGGTTTGTAATGATATCCTTATGCTCGACGGGTTTATACGTAGCGAAGCAGATGGGGATCAGCAGTATTGCGGAAATAAGCGAAGCCGTAAGTGAAAAGATTATGGTAGCGGCCAGAGGCTTGAACATCTGGGCCATGATACCATTCAGCATCACAAGGGGAAGATAAACAACCAGAGTAGTGATAGTGGAGCCTGTCACCGCATTTATCACTATGGCAGTTCCCTCATATGCCGCATCCCTGAAGGACAGTCCCGTCTGATGCTTTCTGAAGCACATCTCTATAACGACGACCGCGTTATCCGTCATCATACCTATCGCTATGATGAGGGCGGCCATGGTGACAACGTTAAGCGATATCCCCGCCGCCTGCATACAGACGACAGCAGCCATGATGGAAACAGGCATCGTGCTTCCGACTATCAGTGAACCCTTGATATCGCCAAAGAATATAAATATGATAAGCATGGCCAGGAATATGGCCTGCAGCATGGTTTTTCCTACGCCTTTCAGAGTGTCCAGGATCTCGTCGGCCGAATCGTACTCGATCTCTATATTCAGGTTGGGATAGAGTTTTCCGATCCTTTCAAGCTCCGGCTTGACATCCCTTGAAAGATTTACGGGAGAGGTTCCCTGCTTTCCCTTAAGGTCTACACCTACATCCTCCATTCCCTTATATCTGGATAGCGAGCTTCTTTCAGAAATCGCATACTTTACAGTTGCGATATCATTAAGGTAAATCGTCTGTCCCTTTGATGTAGTGATCGGAACCTTTTCAAGCTCCGGCAGCGTATCGTATTTGATCTCCGCGGAAATGTTCAGGGACTGATCACCGTAATCGGCTGATCCGGCCGGAGTGGAGAAATTAGTCGCCCCTATTGCGGCAGCTATGCCTGAAAGGCTCAGGCCGTACTGATTCAGATACTCCGGTATGATCTGCACCCTGATATATTTTGTCTTTCCGCCGCTCACATCGACCTTTGCAAGGCGGTTTATTTTTTTCAGCTCAGGGACCACATTGTTGTTGACCTCATTAGCCACATCCACTGAGTCAGATTTGCCCGTAATGGAAAGGGTCATGTCAGGTTCCGAGTCCGTATCGACCTCGATTATGGTGGAAGTGCCTACGTCCTTCGGAAGACTGGACTTTACCCCGTCCACGGCTTCTCTCAGGTCGTTGTAGGCCTTATCCATGTTCACACCGTAGTTGTACTGAAGCATAACCTCGGATGAACCTTCGCTGGAGTCACTGGTTACGGTCTTAACTCCGTTAAGTGAGCCAAGGGAATTACAGATCTTGTCAGACACCAGCTCGTCCACCTCCTCGGGTGAAGCTCCGGCATATGGCGTCATTACTATCATGATAGGCACCGACATATCCGGACTCAGCATAAGGCTTATTTTGGTCATGGCCGTGACAAAGAAAACCATCAGGGCTATGACGCACATCAGGACGGTGACGGGTCTTCCTATGGACGCTTTTACAATTCCCTTCACTCTATATCTCCCGCCCCTGCTGAATATTCCGTAATGTCCTCAGTCTTATCCCCCGTAGAAGGATTCTTTACTGCCGGGCTCTCGACCACCATTGCGCTGCCCTCAGCAGGCTTACCGTCTCCGGAAGGGGCTGACGTTCCGCCCGCCTCATTAAGGGTCTTAAGCTCCGAGCCGTCCCTTAAGCTTCCGTTCCAGGTCACGATCACCTTATCCGAAGGACCGATCCCCTCAACTATCTCTACCGATTCATCATCCGCAAGTCCTGTGGTTACGAGAATCTTCTTTGCCACTCCGCCTTCGTCTGCATAAAGAAATGCCTGATCACCGTCATAGTATACCGAATTTATCGGAACAGTCAGAGCCTTATCAGCCTTTCTCGTTACAGTCTCTATAGAGACGCTGGAGCCTGCTATAAGGTTCTCGGAGCCCTGCCCTGCCACACTTGCCTCCACTTTGAAAAGCCCGGTAGCGGAATCTATGGTGTCATAAACCGTGATGATCTTCGCAGTGTAATCCGTACCGTTCTTTGTGACTACCGCGTCAGTGCCGGGAGTGATGCATCTTGCCGTCTCCTCCGCCACATAGAATACTACCTTGCAGGGTTCATCGCTCTGTATGGTATAGGCAGCCTCCTGCTGTGAAGCCATATTATGGACAGTGACATTGATCGCCGTTATTGTCCCTGATACAGGAGACTTAACGTTTGTATGATCCAGATTAAGCTGGGCGTCCTCCAGACCTGCCTGCGCGGACTTTACATTGGCCGCGCTGCTTGTCACATTCGCCCTGGAAGAGGTCACGTTGGAGTCGGCTCCCACCGCGGCGGCATAGGCACCGTAGATGGTCGTGGCCTTCTCATAGGTGTTGTAATTATCCCGCTCCATCTCCGCCAGTCCGTAGCTCTCACCATTAAGCACATAGGTCATCTCTGCGCTGTCCGCCGCACGCCTCGCCTTGTCTACATTGATCTCGGCAGACTCGACCCTGCTCTTGGCGGTCTCGTATGTCTGCTTTGTCTTCTCGTAGGCTTCATACATAGCATCTTTTGCATCGGGATCCGCCTCCTCGTACTGCGCCTTTGCAGTCTTCATGGCTGATTCGGCTGCATCCCTTGCATCCTCCAGATCCGACAGGTTGATCTTTGCAATATCCACATCATCCTTCGCATCCTTAAAGGTATTGTTTGACTTTCTTTTTGTCACGTAAGCACTGTCCACATTATAATTTTTTTTCTGCTCGTTATAGGGTATCTCACCCACATTCTGTATTGCCTGGGATCTCGTCGTATTTGCATCAGCCTGCGACTTATTCAGGCTTGCCTGTGCCGAGGTAAGCCCCGCCTGCGCCGAGGTCACGGAAGCCTCTGCACGCTTCAGCGCGATCTGATAGGGCTCATCATCTATCTTAAAAAGCAGATCGCCCTCATTCACGTGATCTCCTACCTCAAAATTCTTCTCCAGCACTTCTCCGCCCACCAGCGGTATCACCTTGACCTCGCTTTCGGCCACGACTGTTGCAGAGAAGTTGGCTCTGTTTGTAATGGTTTTCACCTCGGGACTCTGTACCTCAACCGATATGCTGTTGTCCTCCGGTTCACTTTCTTCCGCCTCCTTTGCCCCGAAGGGTAAAGCACAGCCGCACAGGAAGACTGCCGCAAGTGTCATTCCGGCAACAGCCCCCCTTAATATTCTTCCCTTTTTTTTATTCAACTTTCAAACTCCTCTTTGCGGTCAATACGATCCGGCTTTATGCGTTAACATAAGAATCAGGCAATATGTGATTTTACTAAATGAACAACGTCAAGTCAATATTCATACTCATTATCGGCGGTGTTCTTTATCTGTTTCAATTCAGCGCACATACGCCGGATTGTAACCTTTATTTTCTGCTGTCATGCCTCCGGAAATTTGATGATACAAACGCCAAAAGTCTAAATGGCGTTTGAACTTGTTCAAAAGCCATTTGACTTTTGGCGTCGTTGTATCAAAACAGTGATTCAGTACTTTTGGCGTCTGAATCATTTGATGATCTCATCGGCTGCAAGCAGCATTCCTGCGAGGAAAACGGCTGCCT
The DNA here is from genome assembly GCA_902782655.1 of uncultured Lachnospiraceae bacterium. Classification (GTDB taxonomy): domain Bacteria; phylum Bacillota; class Clostridia; order Lachnospirales; family Lachnospiraceae; genus NK4A144. The sequence continues at coordinate 628 of CACZNY010000236.1, read as the reverse complement.
TATTCTCATCATGCTCCATCTTGTAGGGCATGAGCCGCAGCCAGTCCGCTATCTCATGATAATATATGCTCCTTATCTGCTCCTCACTAAAGCTCTCCTTAAGGTATTTTCCGTACTCCCCGTACAGATCCCTGTACGCCCGTGAAATCCCGGACATAAAGCGGATACTGTTTCCGCTTATGCTGCACCCCTCTGTACGCATAAGGAATTCATATCCCCCGTGCAGGGACTGCAAAAGCTTCGAATAGTCTATAAACCTGCTGTCCAGGATATTTCCGGTATTCGGGTCGATGAGATAATAGCCTTCTTTCGAAGAGCCCTGAGGCAGGGCTATGATGTTTTCCACCGTGACATCACCGTGTATCGGAGATATGGTGTCCACTGAGAAGATCTCCCTCAGCTTATCCTTACGCATTGCCTCCTTCAGATGCAGAAAGCCCTTCACCCTCCTTCCGTTTATCACTACCTCATCATACCGCAGAAGCTCAGACCATCTGTGATTTTCCTCTATCCTTGAGATATTCTTCAAAATCTTTTCTTCAATATATCCGTCTATGATCTCCTTCGGAGCCCTTCCCTGATCCCCTGAATAAAGCTTTCCCTCAAGGTCGTCAAATACCTTCCTTAT
>CACZNY010000235.1 GCA_902782655.1 uncultured Lachnospiraceae bacterium | reverse complement strand
GTCAAACTCCGGCGCTCCTATGGCCTCAGCAAGGCTCATCTGCGGTTCTTCATTTTCCTGCGCCTCCTCACCGTTTCCGGATCCGGAGTCTGAGCCCTCACCTGAATCGGCATTCTGAGCCGCCTGCTCCAGAGCCCTGAAATTCTGCCTTTTTATCTCAAGATCCAGCTGCTGCTGATACTTCCTTTTGACCTTCCACAGCTCCACAAGTCTGGAGTCGGATTTGTCATTATGCTGGCTTACTATATCGGAGGAATAATCAGCCACCCTTTTTACATCCTCGTCCGAGATATTGACACCGGGAGCCCCGCAGCCGTTAAGAAAAAAAGCTCCAGTCAAAAGTATGATAAGGCAAATATGAAATTGATATTTCATCCATCCGTTCATTTATCCGCTCTCTCCAATTCGAACCAGAAGCCTACGCCGTCCTCATAGTTTATCACACCGCAGGGTTTATTCAAAGTTTCCATGACCGCCTTCACTATGGAAAGCCCCACTCCGGTGCCTCCGACCTCGCGTGTGCGCGCCTTGTCCACCTTGTAAAACTTATCCCAGATACGTTCTACGGCTTCCTCCGGTATAGGCTCTCCCGTATTATATACCTCTATCCTCACGTTCTCATCCTCGTCGGCTATGGTGATCTCTATCCTTTTTTCTCCTCCCGAATAGTGTATCGCGTTAGTCAGATAATTGCTGAAAACGGTCTCGGTCTTTACCTCATCGCTCCAGACATAGACAGGCTCCTTATGATCAAACCTGATATCGGCTCCGTACTGCTTCGCAAGTATCTCCGTACTCCCTATTATCCCCGATATCAGCATAACCACATCAAAGCGCTCCATCTTAGCCGGATCATTGCCGAATTCTATATGGTTAAGCTCCAGAAGGTTCGATACCAGCTTTCCCATCTTCTCCGACTCGTCGATTATTACGTCAAGATATTCCTTCCTGCTCTCTTCATCGGAGGCTATCCCGTCCCGAAGTCCCTCAGCGTATCCGGAAACCAGGGCTATGGGTGTTTTAAGCTCGTGGGATACATTTGAGATGAATTCGCTCCTCATGGCCTCTATCTTTTCTTTTCTTTCTATATCCTGCTGCAGCTCTGCATTGGCGCTCTTCAGCTCGGATATGGCGCGTTCAAGCTGCGATGACATCTCGTTCATATGGCGTCCCAGCTCACCTATCTCGTTTGATACATCTCCCTCATATTTCGCATCAAAATCAAGATGTGCCATCCTGTCAGAAAGTCTCGTGAGCTGCAGTATGGGCTCGGTTATCTTATTGGTCACGAACCACATTCCTACAGTGCCGACGACGGCTATCAGAAGACCTATATAGAGCATGAATTTGGTAGTGAGCTTGGCGCTCTCCCTTATGCTCTCCAGTGGAGTCCTGATGAATATGAGATCCCCGCTGCTCATATAACCCCAGAGCTCTATATAGTCGTTTCTCATGGCAGGATCCGTGCTGATGGATATTTTGTAGCTCTCGTTCGAGCCTAAGACCTCTATCTTTTCATGTCTGAAGCCCTTCTCCTTCTCACTGCCCTCATCATTTCCGGGCTCCTGTACAGGATCTCCCGATATCATCCTCCAGAGAAGCCTCTCCGCTATCTTTGAGGATTCCCTTTCCGTGGAATAAATGATGTTCATGCCGGGATCCACTATGACCACCAGAAGCCGGCTGTCATCCGTAAGCCTGTCAGTGCTCTCCCTGAAGCTGTCGCTTGCCGCCCCTGCAGCCTCTGCCATGACATTTATGCTGTTATATGAGCTTATGATCTGCTTCTTTTTATTCGAGATATAATAGCGCTGGAGGAAAACGGTGTTGATGAATACCAGAGCCGCCACCACGCCAAGCAGCAGCAGGACAAAGACTGCAGCAAGCTGCGCCCTTATGCTGTTTCTCAGAGGAAGCTTATTCTTCAAGTATCAGACCCCCTTAAAGGAAAACTCAAGCCTGAGGGCTTTTTTATTATCTATCATATACCGGGGATGCACACGGGCTCCCCAGCTGTCATCGCCTCCCACCCCCATCTGCCCGAGGCCTATCCTCACATAGGTATAGTGTATCTTTGGGAGGTCGAAATGGTGATCGGCATTCTCTATCTCAGACGGCCTGTAGTGAAGAGCCGATACCATGAGATCCCGCCCCTTAAAAATAAGGCCATGCCCCTTCCCGTCAGTCACCATGGCTGCCCGGACACCCGTATGTGCCCCGGACTCCTGGGGTCTAAGGTAAGGCGCAAGCATATCCCTTACCTTTCCCGTATATGTCCCTATCTTTCCGCAGTCACGGTCTGCGTAGGTCTCCTCCGGTCCCTTTCCGTACCAGCCAAGGGTATCAAAATCAGCATTCATCGTAAACATCATGGAGTATTCCGGAAGCTCTCCCACCTCGGAAGATCCGGGCATTTTCATGCATACATCCACGAAGGAGTCAGCATGCACGGTATAGCTTACCGTCACAGTCTTTTCGGGAGTCGTACAGAGACGAAAGGTGAATATCACCTCCACCGACGACCTGTGCTCCCTTACCACGGGCATATCATTTTTTATCATTCCGTCTTCATGATATTTCGCGCTTATGAATTCCGAAGCAGTCTTCCACTGGGCAGATCTCTTAAACTGCAGCGAGCCCAGATCATTATCCGTCATGGCACGCCAGAAATTGGGACGCGGCATCTTCTCCACAAGCTCGGTTCCCCCGTAGACATATGAGATGAGCCCGCCCTGAATGGCTGAAAACATGGCACTGAAGCAGTCCCCGTATATGCCGATCCCGTTCATGCCGTGCACCACCTTAAGCCTTCCTTCGGGATGCTTCGTTTCGCTTATATTTCCGTATACGTACTGTCCCCAGGCCACCTCATGTCCGGCCTCAGCATAGCTCCTTGCCTCCTTCAGTACAAAGGACAGGGTTATCACATACTCCCTTCCCTTCTCCTTTGGCAGAGGGAAGGGCCATTTGAAGCTCTTCGTATGCAGCGGAGGGACATTGAATTCTTCATAATGCCTGCCGACAGCCTCTCCGTTTTCCTCTATCGTAATGATACAGCCGTACTCCGATACATCGGTAAAGAGATTCCTGTTCACTATGGTGATGCCCTTTTCATCCGCCTCTGTCTTTATGGGTCTGTAATTGTACTTTACATCCTGCATCTTCGGCCCCGGTCTGCGATCCCTTGAAAAGACCAGGCCGTCACCGGAGAAATTACCGTCATTGGGTCTGTCATGGAAATCTCCTCCATAGCCCTCATATTCCCTTCCGTACCTGTCCTTTGTCCTTACCGCCTGATCTATATAGTCCCAGATAAAGCCTCCGTGATACAGCACCTCCTCGTCCGCAAGATCGGTGTACAGACTCATGCCTCCGCAGGAATTTCCCATGGCATGGGAATACTCACAGCTTATCAGCGGTTTTTTCCTGTTCTTTGAAATATATTCTCTTATCTTTTCCACGCTCCAGTACATATTGGAGACTATGTCAGTGGTATCGGGATATCTCATGTCGTTCACGACACCCTCATACTGCACAGGTCTCGTATCATCCCAGCCGTGAAAGCAGTCACAAAGCCTTTTCATGACTGAGCCTCCGTAGGCCTCATTGCCTAAGGACCATATCAGCACGCAGGGATGGTTTTTATCCCGCATATACATATTATGTCCGCGGTCGATCACGTTTTCGAGGTATTCCTCCCTGTCACCGGGCACGGCATATTCCAAAGGCTTTATTCCCCTTAATACCGGATCCCATGCCCCGTGGGTCTCGAGATCAGTCTCATCTATGACGTAAAGCCCGAGAAGATCGCAGGCCTCATAGAAATGGGACTGGTTCGGGTAGTGCGAGGTCCTTACCGCATTGATATTATTTCTCTTCATATTGAGCAGATCTTCGTTTATCTCGGTCTCATCAATGGCGCGCCCGTTGATATCGGAGAATTCATGCCTGTTCACCCCGCGGAATACAATGCGCCTGCCGTTTATGAGCATCTTTCCCCTCTTTATCTCGAAGCTCCTGAAGCCGACCCTCTGAAGCACTGCCTCCTGAAGCACTCCCGCCCTGTCATATACGCGCAATACAAGATCATACAGATAAGGCTTTTCTGCTGACCATTTATAAGGATCATCCACCTCGTGCTCGAAGATCACGTTAAGCCCCGTCTGCTTTTTTATCTTAAAGACTGACCTGTCGAAAGGATCGGTCAGCTCATATTCCACGGCTCCCTCTCCCGTAAGACTCATATCCACATGCAGCACGGCATTCTTATAATCCCTGTCAAGCAGTGTCTTAACCCCTATATCGGCTATATGCACCCTGGGCAGGGTAAATAAGGACACCTCCCTGAAGATGCCCGAAAACCTGAAGGCATCCTGATCCTCAAGCCAGGATCCCGAGGTAAACCTGAAAACAGCCGCAGCCAGCTTATTCTCCTTCCCGTACTCGATGTATTCCGTAAGATCGAACTCAGAGGGTGTGAAGGAATCCTCGGAATATCCGATATAATGTCCGTTGAGCCATAGCGCAAGAGCCGTCTCCACGCCGTCAAACCTGATGCAGACCGGCTGATCCTTAAGCTCCTCGGGAACCGTAAAATACTTCACATATTCTCCCACCGGATTGTACCCGTGAGGTATATCGCCGGGCTCCACCTCCTCGATGCCCTCCCAGGGATACTGCGTATTAAGATAGGATATCTGTCCGTAGCCCTCCAGCTCAAGGCATGAGGGCACCTTAATGTCATCCCAGGAGCGGCAGTCAAAATCCGTCCTGTAAAAATCAGGACAGGCCTCCTTCACTGTCTTAAACCATCTGAATTTCCAGCAGCCCTTTAAGGAATACCAAAATGAGGACGACTTATTTTTAAGCTCATCCTCATCCCGGTAAAATCTGATATCTGCATGGGCGGGTATTGTGTTCTCCTTAAAGAATCCAGGATCCTTCAGCAGTTCTTCGTCAAACAAGGCCATGTATCAATTTCCTCCCCGGCTCTCCTCCTGACTTAATATCTCTATCATTTCTCTCACCATCTCCTCATCCTTAAGCTGGAATAAAAACTCCACTCTTCTTGAGGCCGCCATGTCTATCTCTCCCTTATCGTCGTAGATAGGCTTGCTGTAGGATCTTCCGGTGGCAGAGATCAAAGAGCGCATCTGCTCCAGCTGGCTTTCGGTAAGTATACCGCTGTTGTCTCCAAGACAGTACTCCGCCACGGCCAGAGCCCTCTTCTGCGAAAGCTCCAGATTGGAGAGATAGTTTCCTTCCGTATCGGTATGTCCCTCGATGAGTATCTCCGAGATATTATCCTTATACTTCGGACTCAGTAGCACGTCAGCATATCTGGGCAGGAATTTTGCCAGAAACTCCTTTCCGGAGGGCTTGAGCACCGATTTGTTGTAATCAAAAAGGATGCTTGCATCAAAGGTTATGCCTCCGGTGGTCTCATCCACGGAAACCTTAAGATCAGAGTTTCCGAATTCACGGCTCAGATCCTCCACAAGCTCGGTCCTGACTCCTATGATATCGTCAAGCTTCTGCTGCTGCTCGCTCATTATGGCTTCCAGCTTATCAAGCAGCTCATGCTGCTCCCTTAGCGTCTTTTCCTGTATGGCTATCTTCTCACCCTGCTCAGCGAGAGCCTCCTCCTGGGCATTCAGCATCTTTGCCTGCTCATCCAGAGTCGTCCTCTGCTGGGATACTATGGTGCGCTCCTTTTCAAGCTCGTCAGCCTGTACCACAAGCTCCTTCTCCTTGCCTATGAGCTCGGTCTGCTTAGCATCATACTGCATCTGC
>CACZNY010000234.1 GCA_902782655.1 uncultured Lachnospiraceae bacterium | reverse complement strand
TTATACATACATTTCCCTTGCCCTTTCCCTGACGGATTCCTCCGGCAGATCATTTATGAGCCCTGAGAGGACGATGCGCACAGTAGAGATCTCATTCTCCCTGGCTATGATGTAAGCGGCCAGGGGGCCTATGGTATAGGGATGTGTGATCTCGCTCCTTATATTCCGGATGATGAGATTATCGCACCATCTTTCAAAAGCAGAAGGAGATTTTTTGAGCTCCGAAACCGCGTCGGAATACTTCGTAAGGGACAGATAATCATAGATCGCATCCATTCCCTCACCGGCTGCCTCCGCGAGCTTGTCTGTGTCCAGCGTGTCACAGGGGGCAAGAGCTTCTTTTATGAAGTTTTTGTCTTTGCCTGTCTTGACCGCACGTATCGCTATCTTGATATCGGCTGATGCTACCTTAAGTCCTGCGTAAAGCTCCAGCACCGGAGATCCTGACTTCTTTCCTGCCTCACTGATGGCGGCGAGGGCAGCTTTGTCAATGATCACATCGGTCAGCTGACCGTCATGGGTATGCAGAAGAGTCTCCAAAGCTTTTTCTGCCACCGGCTCCATCTCATCGGGGAGGGGAGAGAAATCCCTGGACTCTACAGCTTCTTCCATTACCCTTGGCTCTATCGTACCCCCATTTGAAAAAATGGAAGGGTGTCTGTCAGCCGTCAAAGCTTCTTTGACTGCCGCTTTAAGGTTGTGATAATCATTCTCAATGAGAAGAACGTCAAATACTGACATATCATCCACGAGCTCTTCGATAAGATCCCATGTCTTCTTCTTCTCGGCAGAGAGCATTTTTTCAACCCTGTCGGACTCTGTAGTGTACTCATCCGGCATATACCAGCCCTTGTCCTGCAAAAGGCGCATGGCCTCATCTACAGAGCGTGCACCTAAAAGCTGGTCAATAAAGGACTGGTTTAAAAGCCCCAGCTCCCTTGAACGTATACGTGCGACCGCATAATAGTATTGATTATCGGTCATTTATGCCTCCGCCTTATCAAAAAGTACTTTTGAAACCTTGTCTGTGAGCCTTTCACGTCCGGCATCTATAAGAGCGTGGAACGTGCAGTTCTGCTCGACACCGCCATATGAAAGGACAAAGCCTCCTGCAGTATCTATCGTTTCGGAAGAAAGGGTAAGCTTACCCTTTTTCAGCTTGCTGTTGAGATCCTTTTCAAAGGAAGAGGGGAGTCTCTTTTTATCAGCTGCCGAAAAGATGATAGTGCCGTCTTCGGGAAGCGCGTTCTTTACAGCTATCTTCGTGATAGTATCAATGTACTGGGCATCCGGCAGGGAAACCAGCTTCTTTTCGGCCTCGTCAAAGACCTCGGCGATTATTTCCTGCTTTTCGGATAAGATGGCCTTGCGCTTCAGGAGAGCCGCTGCGGACTCTGCGCGGGATACGGTATCCTCAGCGCTTTTTTTGCCGCGTTCTTCAATGCTGCGGCATTCGTCTTTAACGGAGTCCTCGGCTTCCTTTTTGATCTCCTCAGCTCTGGACTTCGCACTGTTTATCCTCTGCGCTACGGCTTCATCGGACTCAGCCTTGATACTTTCCAGTATCTTGTCTAATCCTGCCATTTATGATCCTCCATTTATCCTAATCTGTACTCAGCGGGGAATACCGTTGATAGCCAGGATCGAGATGAGAAGGGCAAGGATAGCATATGTCTCGACCATTGCCGGGAAGATCATGGATTTACCGAACTGATCAGGCCTTTTTGCCACCAGACCTATTGAAGCCACCGATGCCTTTGACTGCTGCATGGCAGATACCAGACCAACGAATGCCATGGGAAGGCAGGCAAAGAGATACATAAGACCCGTGCCCACGCTCATGGATGTGTCAACCTGGCCTCCGAGAAGACCGATGTTTGAAAGTGCGATGAAAGCGATCAACAGACCGTAGATTCCCTGTGTGCCGGGAAGAAGCTGAAGAATCAGAGCCCTGGAGAACTGAGAAGGATCCTCAGTAACCAGTCCTGCTGCTGCCTGACCTGCGCGGCCTACACCTATCGCAGAACCTATGCCTGCGAAGAGTGCTGCTGATGCTGCTCCCAAAAGTGCTAATGCGATACCCATTTAATTATCCTCCTTAAACTTAATGTACTTGGTATTTATTGAAAAAGGCGAAAACTTACGCCCTCCTCCACTATAGAATTTACTGAAGAACTCAACATACTGAAGCCTGTTTGCGTGGACATAGGCACCCAGCGCATTGATCGCAAGGTTTAAGAGATGTCCCACAAGGAATATCAATATGAAGAATATAACACCGACTACCGGCGTGCCTGCAACCATTGAACCCATCTGATTGAATACGGATGAGATGACAGAGGTCGCAAGACCCAGAGCCAGAAGTCTTGAATAGGACAGAAGATCGGATAAATAGCTTGTCACGCCATACAGACCATAGAGCCCCTTAAGTGTACGTTTAAACCAGTTCTTTGATTCGCGGCCATCCATAAGGACTATGCCTATAGCGCCGATGACAGCCATGATCTTGCCGACATTTCCCGCCGTGGGACTGATCTTATCCAAAGCGAACATTCCCGTGACCATATCAGTCGTAAGGCCGAAAAGGATAAGTCCTCCGACAAGGAGCATCCACAATACGGAATCCGATACGGCATCCACATACCTCTTTGTCTTTAAGGCCGTATACAGATTTATGCAGAGACCGGCGAAGAGATGGATGATGCCTATGGCAAAACAGAGCACCAGCATCTTCATAGGCTGTGTCAAAGGATCTATGAGCTTGGGTATTTCAAGCGTCTTTCCGAAAAAGGTACTGGCTATTACCGAGGGAGCATCTCCGAAATAGCTTCCGAAGAGTATGCCTGACAGCATAGTTCCAAAACCACAGTAGCAGAACATGGTAAGGGTCTTTTTCATGGACGCCTCCATATTCTTCATCTTTTTAATAAGAACAAACGTTGATATTGACATCAACGCGCCGTAGGCAAAATCCGAGAGCATCATACCGAAAAGGATGTAATAGAAGCAGGCTACGGGACCCGTAGGATCAAGCTCACCCTTACCCGGCATGGAGTAGCTTTCGATAACTCCTTCCATAGGTCCGGCGAAGGGGCCGTTTTTGAGCAATACCGGCACATCCTCCGAGGGCTCGGGATCGAAAAACTCGATCGCGGCTTCAAATCTGCCTGTCAGATCCTTCTCGAGCGCATCGGCACATTGCGCGGGAATGTAACCCTCCACGATAAATATGCGCCTGGATTGCTCCAGTGATCCGAGAACCTCGTATTTTGCAGCTCTCATACTGAAATAATCGGAAATGAATTTGATCTCATCTCTTCTGTCTGCATAGGAAGCGATCTGATCCATGGTGGAATCTATCTTTTCCAACGCAGCTGCCCGTTCCTTTTCATAGGCATCTATCTGGGCAGAGGGTACCAGATCCGATACAGGGGGACGCTGGAAATTCATCCGCCTTAAGGCATCGTCCACGGTGTTTTTGTCGGATTTCAGGCAAGATATAAACACAGAAGTGAAATTATCCTCCGCAGTGATAATATTGATATCAATTGCTTCAACCCCGGGAGCGTTTTTAGCCAGAGTCTCGGCTATTTCAGCTTCAGTCACTCTTTCCGGGAAGGTTCCGATAAAGGCAGCGGTTTTCTTCGTGCCTGTAAAGGACAAAGGATAATCAAGGGTAGACCATGGAGTAAGAGCCTCTATCTGCGTGGTTATACGCGGTACATCGGCTTTAGCCTCGGTCTGCTCCTTGTCCAGACGAAGGATCTCCGATACGAGCTTCATCATGGAATCCCGCTTCTTTGCGCTGGATTCATACTCCGATAAAGTGATCGGTTTCCTTCCTGCAAAAGCGGACAGAAGAGAGCCCTTTTCGGGTGCAGCGCCTGCCAGGATCTCCAGAGCCCTGTCGGCCTGGGCAGCATTCTTAGTGAAGAGCTGCGCAGACTGCGAAACATCCATCCTGCTGAACACGGCATCTGTTTCATCGATATCATGGGATATGATCTCCACAGCTTCCATTCGCTGCAGATATTCCAGTATCGCCTTGCGGTCTTGCCTTTTCGCGCATATAAGCATGCGCTTCATTGGCAGAACTGACATATATTAACCTCCTTTTCCATTATTTTTTCTGATCTACGGTCATACCAAAGCTTCGGTATGTTTTCCGGAGCCTCTCTGTTTTTTTCATCTCCGGGTGGCAGATGAAAATCAATGATCAGGCCGTGAGATCGTCAAGGATAAGCTTTACGGCAGCATCCTTTTTTGCCCCGACATCTGAGCGGAGCGCTTTTGCCTCGGCTTTGGCGGAGCTCTCGGCGTCACTTAGGATGCCGTCACTTTTAGCTTTGGCTTCCTGCATGAGCGCATCGGCTTTAGCCTTTGCTTCTTTTGTGAGATTCACCTTAAGAGAAGCGGCAGCATCCTCGGCCTCAGCTACAATCCTGTCAGCTTCGACGACAGCCTCTTTTTCGGC
>CACZNY010000233.1 GCA_902782655.1 uncultured Lachnospiraceae bacterium | reverse complement strand
GAAGATGAAGATGATGCAAAGCAGGATGGAGACCACGCATATGATCGAAGAAACCCTTGTCATATGGGTCACCGGCGCATTGATCTCCGCCTGAGGCATGACTATCAGAAGCCTCCAGTCAACCTCGGGAACGGAATCATAATACACATTATATACCTTTCCGCCGTCTTTATAGGTATTCTCTCCGCTTGGAGTGGATATTATCTGTGAGGCTATGGCGCCTATCCCTGAAGCATCCTCCGAGATATTGGCTCCGCTCTCCACCTTGGCGCTGTCTTCGGTATAGATATAGGTACCGCCTGCTGTGGTCATTACGGCTTTTCCGCCTTCTCCCACCTTTATGGAGCTTACCATACCGGTGATGGAATCAAGACTCATGTCCACAGTGATACAGCCTACGTAGCTGCCGTCCATGGCAAAAATGGGGGCTGAGCAGGAAGCCATTACGCTCTGGCTTGACGGATCGTAATAAGGATCGGTTATGACAGCCTTAAGCTCTGTCTGTGCCTTGGCATTCATATAGTATTCCTGTGAGAAATAGTCATATTCCTCATTCGAGTATTCCCAGTCCTCCACTATCTCGTTGCCGTCCTTATACCAGTAAGGACCTACATATTTCTGATTTACATATCTGGCATCGCCCTTATAGGCATTGGGCTCAAACCATACGCCGCAGCCCCTTATGAGATCATTGGCATTTGCCGTAGCCTTGAATATATTGCCGTAGACGCTCATATTCATGCCTTTATAGGTCTCACCTACAAAGACCGAAAGGTTCTCAGCCGTGGTCCTTATGACCTCAAGCTTTGCATCCGTTTCGTTGATATTAGCCTTCACCTCCGACTGCATATATTCCTCGGAGCGGTCCATTACCGCTTTCCTGGAAATATTGGCGCTCACAATGGTTACTACCACCAGCGATACTATGACAACGGGCAGGATAAGGAGCAGCATCCTCCATTTTATCCCTATACCCCTTGCAGCTTCCCTTTTGTTCCCCATAAATACTTCCTCCTGTCTGACAGAATAATTATACGGTAGTTAGAATATATAATACCATAAACACTAAGCTCGTGAAATACCTACTCTGTACGCAGAACCATAACGAAATCAAAGATTTCTATGTTTTTATACTACCGTTTAGGATTTATTCAGGACTGTCGGGGATATTCCTCAGAATATCCTCATATTCGAACTGATCAAAGGCAAGTCTTATCTTCCTCCAGCGCTCCGCCTCAGCTTCAGGCAGGGTATATCCCTCCATCCGATCGAGTATCTCCTCCAGACGGCTGATATCCATGGCGCCTGCTGCCTCCTTTATTTCTTCATATACCGATTCCATCATCTTCGCATCGGCCTCCGGCATGGTCTCATCCGGTGTTTTCTCAGCAAAGAGAGCCGACAGCGGCGTCTTAAGCCGCATATATTCATCCATAAAGGCCTTATGATGCTCCCTGATATAAAGTCCGTCCTTTGCCTTGCCTGCATCCTCCAGCTTTTGCGCCATCTCTCCGAGTTCAAAATCTCCTATTATCCTTGCAGAGCTCTTGAGGGAATGGATCCGCACCGTGTAATCCTCATATGCTTCCTTTATATAGTACTCCTCAAGCTCTCCCGATGATTCATCCATGGATTCATAAAAGACCTTCAATACCGGAAGATACTCCTTAAGCGTTCCGCAGTTTTTTATCCCGCTTTCCGCATCGATGCCAAAAGCGCGCAGCGCGGATAAGCCTTCTCCTAAAGACCCGCCTGCTTCTTCAGATCCATATTCACTTTTTTGATCCGCATCCATCAGCTTCTCCTTCGGGAGATAATGCATCAGCATATCCTCCAGCTCAGAAGAATCAACCGGCTTTGAAAGATAGTCCTCAAAACCCTCTGCCTTATAATGGTCACGGGCTCCCGACAGCGCATTCGCAGTCAGACAGATAACGGGCGTATTTGAATTCGGACCGTCTGTCTTTTCCTTTAATTCATGCAGCGTTTCAATGCCGTCCTTTTTCGGCATCATATGATCAAGGAAGATGATATCGTAAGGATTCATCGCTGCAAGCTGAAGTCCCTCTTCACCGCTTCCGGCAGTATCGACCGTTACAAGTGTCTGCTTTATCAGATTTTTAAAAACCATAAGGTTCATCCTGTTGTCATCGACGACAAGCACTCTGGCATGAGGCGCTGTGAACTTTGTCCTGTATTTTCTGTGGCCAAGGTCTTCGTTATTATAATGCTCATAGTCGCCGAGCTTCTCCCAGTCTGTCACCTTCTGCCTTAAAGAGAAGGAAAAAGTCGAACCTTCGCCATAGATACTCTCCACCTGAAGCGATGAGCCCATAAGCTCAAGCAGGCTCTTCGTGATACTGAGTCCAAGGCCTGTTCCCTCAATATTTCGATTTCTTTTTTCTTCTATTCTCTCAAACTCCGAAAAAAGCTTCGGCAGATCCTCGGATTTTATTCCGATACCAGTGTCGCGTACTGCGACATTCAGCATAATGCTGTCAGGATCGTCCGTACAGATTTCATATTTTATAATGAAAGCTATGCTTCCCTTCCGGGTGTACTTCACCGCATTCGTCAGAATATTTGTGATGACCTGCCTCACGCGCACCTCATCACCGTACAGGTGCTTAGGTATATCCCTGTCAAAATCAAGCTCTAAAAGCAGTCCCTTTTCATCGGCTCTTATGGCGATCATATTCACAAGACCCCTTATGACCTCCGACAGATCGTACTCAACAGGCAGTATCTCTATCTTTCCCGCGTCGATCTTTGAAAAATCAAGGACATCATTGATAAGTCCGAGAAGGACAGTGCCGGCATTCCGGATATTCTCTGCATAGGTGAGTATTGTATCATCCTCTGCTTCCCTCAGTATCATCTCATTCATACCGAGCACTGTATTTATCGGTGTACGGATCTCATGTGACATATTTGCAAGGAAATCGGACTTAGACCTGTTCGCGTCATCGGCAGCCTTCCTGGCAGCCTTCAGCTCCTCCATCGAAGAGAGCAGATTCTGATAATCAGGCGTCTCGACACCGATATAGAAAATGTACAGAGCAAGTACAGCGCCAAAATAATTAAAGAGTATCCCGTCGGTTATCCCGAATGTATTCAAAAGCTCAAGCAGTACACCGCCGATCGCAACGGAAAAAGCGGACATGGAGGTCCAGCGCGCTCTGCGGCTCAGTGTTTTTCTGAAAATTACAAAAATGGCCACGACATAGAGCAGAAAATAAAGCTCATACACATATCCGAGCAGGACGCGGTTCCAGATCGGTACGGTTTCTACGACAGCTTCTCCCTCATAAAGTATTATCTGCCTGAAAAAGACCGTCACTACGACCAGTATACTGGAAATGACCAGGCTGGAATTTACTGCAAAAAAGAGCTTTTTCAGCCTGAACTCCTCAAAGAAGCCTTCCATATATAGTGCCATATAGTAGGTCAGCAGAATATTGGCAAGATATACCAGGAGGAGAAGGGCAAGCTTTATGGGCGGTGGTGTAGGATACAACCCGGAATCCCTGAAGATGATATCCAGAATGCTTATCAGATTGCCTATAACTATTGAGATAGTGAAAGTCCTGAATTTCAGGTTTTTATGCACCTGCCCTGTTCCCAGCGCACGTATAAGGATGTACAATACCACACTGAAAACAAATGCGGCCAGACTGAAAGATATATGAAGCAATGTCTCCTGATTTATGATACCAATCATGAGACCTTCCCCGGATCAGACGTAACCATGTTTGGATTATTTTGATAAAACAACATAACGGTAATCATATAAAAAAAGCCAGCCAAATGCAAGGAACATGGGGGCAGGGTATGCTCCTGAGAAGGTTAATCTTGCAGAAATGGAGAGACTGACAGGATTATCCCGCTCAAAACTTCGTACACTG
>CACZNY010000232.1 GCA_902782655.1 uncultured Lachnospiraceae bacterium | reverse complement strand
ATCGCACATCTGCAGCATGGAATTATTGATAGTCTCAAGATCTTCCTGACTTTTGAAATCATCTTCTGAAAGCTCACCCATCTGATCCATCAGATCCTTTGCATCCGAAAGATTCTGATCTATCTCGTCACTCTGCGCGATAGAATTGTCATTGTAAGCATCCACAACCGCATTATAGGCTTCTGTAAGCGCCGCATAATTATCCTGAAGATCACTGAATGTGATCTGCCCTGAGGCTGCCTCAGCATCTGTCTCCTCTGTCTCAGCTGTCTCTTCTGTTTCAGCTGCTGTCTCCTCCTGTGTTGCTTCAGCAGAGGACGAATCGCCTCCACAGCCGGTCATAAGTAATCCGGCTGCCAGTACTGAACTTAACAGCAATGCCAAAACTCTCTTTTTCATAACAATCTCCTCTTCTTTCTCTGGTAATGACATACCAGCCCGATAGGTTAATACATTTACAACGCTACGGATTGTACTATTTAAACCGGCAGTGGTCAAGTAAAACCATTCCCCGAATTCCCCTATAAATCATTTGGGGAAATATGCATCAATAAGCCCATGGAATGCCTTATGCCTCGAACTTATAGCCCATTCCCCATATAGTCTTTATCAGATCACCCTTCTCTCCCATCTTGGCGCGGAGCTTCTTTACGTGGGTGTCTATGGTCCGGGCATCGCCGAAGTAGTCATAGTTCCAGACATTATTCAGTATCTTCTCCCTGGAGAGCGCCAGTCCTGAGTTTTCCATGAAATACTGCAGAAGCTCGAATTCCTTGAACGAAAGCTCCACTCCCTTGCCGTCTATGGTACAGGAACGGGCGCCGGTATCGAGCACTATGCCTCCGGCCTCCAGGCGCTTGCCGTCTCCTATGGCATTTGAGCGCCTCAGTATGGCATCGACCCTTGCCACCAGGATATTGGGTGAAAAGGGCTTTGAGATATATTCGTCAGCTCCAAGATCAAAGCCCTGCAGCTCATCCTTCTCCTCGCTCTTGGCGGTGAGCATTATCACGGGCACCTTTGAATACTGACGCAGCTCCTTCAGAGCCGTATAGCCGTCCATCACCGGCATCATCACATCAAGGATCACCAGCGAGATATCCTCGTTCTCAAAAAAGAGATCCACGGCCTTCTGGCCGTTCTCAGCCTCTACCACCTCATAATCCTTCTTGCGCAGGAAATCTCCCACAAGCTTCCTCATCCTTGCCTCATCATCAGCTATAAGTATCTTAATCCTGTCCATTTTTCAACGCTTCCTCTTTCTCTCTGACAGCCTGTTCCCTTTGCGTAAGGTTTTCCTCCCATTCCGCGTACTGGTTTTCTATGGCATTTCTGTAATTTATGATATTGGGATTGTCTGAACTTTTTGCCACTATAAACATAGCTGCAACAAGTATTACTGATATTATGGCAGTGGCCAGCGCTATATGATATCTGTTCTTTAATTTCCTGTTTTCTTCCACAAGGTCAGTGGTGACCCTTGGCCGTGCCGCCGCCCTCGCCTCATTCCTCGCCCGCTGTGTAAAAAGCGAACCGGTTTCTATCGGCCTTATCCTTGAGCTGTCTATCGCTCCGTTCTCCGTAAGATATTCCCTGACGCGCATGAGGAAATCTACTCCCACCGGAGTCACGAAAAGACCGTTTTCTATCATCTTGTCATATATCGCAAGGATCTCCTCCGGATTGTTCATATTCATCCGCTGCCGGATATAGACCATCTTTTTGTACTCCTCCTCAGCAGTCTTTGCATCCGCGAGCGTGGAGAACTTAAATCCCTGCACGGTGAGGATATCATCTGCCATAGTAGGGTGATCATCTCCACCTGCCGTACCCTTGCGGCCGGATCCACCCTCTTTGCTTACCCCATTCGCGGCTTTTACGGCAGCAGCCTTGGCAACAGACCGGGCAGAAGCCTTATTCTCCTCCGCCACGCTTGCGATATCCCCTTGCGGCTTTTCGGGCACGCCGATATTGTCAGCTGTATTCTCATTCAACTCCATCGTAGCATCCATATTTAAAGCGTTCCCCTTCCGATTGACCTCCGCCCCGGCACCGGATAGCATGTCTCCCGGTCTCGATCTGCAGGAAAGAACAAAAAGCGGCACGCTGTTAATAGCCTTATGTATTCCGGGGTTCAGAAAACAGATTCACAATACTGCACCGTATCGGCAGTAAATCTCCGTTTCAGAAAAGCACCCCTTTATGAGCATTCTTAAGGACAGGTATCTTTGTTTCGTCCTTATCATCGATATGATCCCACTGATATTTCTTAGTCTCCTCGGCTATGACTTGCGATAGCAGAAGGACAGCTATGATATTGGGTATGGCCATGAGCCCGTTCAGAAGATCGGCAATGTTCCAGACCGTATTAAGTGTCATCACGCAGCCGACGAATACCCCGATCACCCAGAGTATTTTATAGACCAGTATGACCTTCTCCCCGAAAAGATAGACCGTGCAGCGCTCCCCATAATAATACCAGCCGAGGATGGTGGAAAAAGCAAAGGTGATCAGTCCTATGATAAGGATTGGAAGCCCTATAACGGGTATCATAGAAAATGCCTGGCTGGTAAGTGCACCTCCGTTCCCGGCAGTACCATCAACGCTTGGATATTTTATTATACAGGATACCAGCACCAGTCCGGTCATAAGACAGATGACGACCGTATCCCAGAAAGTACCGGTCATAGATACAAGAGCCTGCCTTTTGGGATTACGGGTCTGCGCTGCGGAAGCCACCAGCGGAGCCGAGCCCATTCCGGATTCATTCGAAAAAAGACCTCTGGCAATACCATATCTGCACGCTATCGTTATGGTGCTTCCGACGAAGCCTGCTCCTGCGGCCTTGGGACTGAAGGCTGAGCTGAGGATAGTAACCACTGCCTCTCCGAGCACGTCAGCATTCATTATCAGGATGACTATGCAGCCGAGGACATAAAAAGCAGCCATAAAGGGTACCAGAAGCTCCGAAACCCTGGTTATGGATCTGATACCTCCTATGATGACAAGGCCGACGACCACACTGAGCGCTACAGCAACGATATAGGGTGAAACATTCAGGTTTTCCTGAAAATTGGAAGCTACGGCATTGGCCTGCACCATGCAGCCTATGCCAAAGGCGCAGATGGATGCCAGCAATGCAAAAACAATGCCCAGCCATTTCATCTTAAGTCCTCTTTCAAGAGCATACATGGCTCCTCCTATCATGGAGCCGTTTTCGCTCTTAACCCTGTATTTTACTGCGATCAGTGTCTCCGCATATTTAGTAGCTATACCGAATACTCCGGTGAGCCATGTCCAAAGGACAGCCCCGGGGCCTCCAATTGCGATAGCCGTACCCACCCCGATAATATTACCGGTGCCTATGGTTGAAGACAGTGCTGTTGTCAGCGCTCCAAACTGTGAAACATCCCCCTCTGCGTCAGGATCCTTAGTGACTGAGAGCCTGATGGCTTTGAATATGTCCTTCTGGACAAAGCCCGTGCGGACAGTCATAAAAAGATGCGTCCCGAAAAGCAGGATGATCAGCGGCCACCCCCATAAAAGGCTGTCAAGTTTATCAATGATTTCAGAAAAGCTCATTTTTCTCCCCTTTCTTTTCCGTTTTATTATTACAGGAAACAGCCTGCCGTTTAATATGAAAGCTGCCCCTTATTTCATTACCATGAAATCTTAGCAACACAGGAACCATGGAAATCTTTGATTTCGTTATGGCTCTTCGTACACAGTAGTTTTTTTCGACCTTAGTGTACTACCGTATACTATCCTGTTCTTGCCGCTGTTTTTCGCCTCGTATAGAGCCTCATCTACTCTGGAGCAGGCCTGATCGGGTGACTCGTCCCAGCGTACCTTTATCATGCCTATGCTCAGTGTGACCTGTCCGGCCTTCTCAAAGCGTACCTTTTCCATTGTGCTGCGTATCCACTCTGCATGCTTAAGGACGACCTCCTCGTCCTGGGAGTGAACCATTATCATGAATTCCTCTCCGCCCCATCTGCCGCAGCAGCAGTTGTCTTCAAGATCCACCATTGTCTCTCTCATCATGCCGGACAGTCTGATCAGCACATTGTCGCCTTCCTTATGTCCGTGCACGTCGTTCACGCGCTTAAAATTATCAAGATCCATCATGATGAGATATATATCCTTTATATCATCATTTTCGATCGTTTCCGTGATCCTCCTCTGGATCTCACTGCGGTTCAGCAGTCCGGTAAGCCCGTCGGTAATGGCCATAAGGCTGTATTTCCTGTTTGCCTCCTCAAGCTCCTCCATAGTCACCTTGATGAAGGCTGCCATCCGGCTTATCATGGGAACCTTGCCCTCAAAGGTATCATCTCCCGTGCGAATGACGATGTCCCTTTTGACCTCGCCCTCACCCTCTTTCATAGCCGCAACCACCTGGGTCACGTTATGCTGCATGACGAACTCCCTGTTTCTTAAAAATTCACTTGAGGTATAAAACCCCGATGTAGGAGCAGCCTTCTGGTATGCCTCCGTCTCGCTTCCAACCCTGTCATCCCCCCAGAAGGTCCGCCTTCCGGCACAGGAAAAAATGAATATACACTCCGGAGCAAACTCCACCAGCTTTTCTGCCAGCTCCCTGGTGGAATCAAGGATGGTCCAGGTATCTCCATAGGCCAGTCTGGCTCTGGAATGCTGATCCATATCCGATGTCATGACAAGATATCCCTCCGGCGTACAGGCTGTAGGCGCTCTCATGATATCTATCCCCTTGTCCCTGTAAAGGAACGGAAACTCAAGGGTATGGAAAAAGAAATTCTCGTCATTCTGAATACGGAGATATTTGTAATAGGTTTCGTAGGCCGGCTTTCCGTTGAGCTCCTTCAGGATACTGCCATCTGAATCCGTCACATCAAGAAAGGTGCCTAAAGGCCTCCATCCGCTCACATAGGATGACGTTATATGAAGGTCCTCTCCTCCCATCAGTACGAAGACTATGCCCTTCTCCTGATATCCCCCATCCTTTGAAAACACACAGGTATCATCGACATTGATATCCTCACTGAAGGCTCCGCCGCCAAATATCTGCACATCCTCACGTACCGCGCTGAGTCCCTCACAGAGCCCCGACAGAGACATTCCGCGTATATTGATAAGGAACTCCACTCCCTTTACCCACTCATTCTCGTCTACTGCCCTGACCACAGCCTCGGATACATCCCTCTGTGTATCCTCTGTCAGTCCGAAATGAAGAACCTTTATCTTCGTGGACGCCTTTTCCAGAAAAGTGCAGCTCAGGGCAAATTCTTCAGCGCAAAAATCTCCATTCAGGATATTACCGTTTGACGAGCATCCCACATATTCCGCTTCAGGCAGAAGCTCGTCTATCCTGCTCTGTATGGTATCTATCTTTTTCCTGTCAATGGATGATGAATACACATGGATAAGCATCCCGTAAAATGACTGCTCATCATAATACTGTCTGAGCTTTTTCAGCCCTTCATCCAATGCTTCCCTGTCGCTGAATGCAAACTGCAGCTGTTTCATGATCAATATCCTCCAACTTTATCAGACAACGGTTTCTTCTGTTCATAAAGTGAAAGGATATGATCCATTCACCTTTACGCCATAGTGCGTCACGTAATCGGTTACTGTCCCGGTTCTGCCGGAATGCAGCTGCAGGATATGCCGCAACTGCTTTTACAACTAATAAGTATAACTATTTTAAATTAGAGAATCAACATGGGAAATCCCCACCAGCTGTATCTTATTTTATCCTTATATCAGTCAGCGCTACCTGGTCTCCGGTCAGTGCTGCATAGATATCCTTTGTATCATCATCACTGAGAACCGTCACATTCTTAATATAGATTCCCATATTCTCCGTGACAGTCGTAATGGTATTCCCCTTTCTGGTAAAGGTCACCTCACAGTCGATGCCCTTCTTTGTCTGCTCCTTCCACTCTTCCCAGCCGATAAAGCCGTCCTTTTTCCTGACAATTATATCATTTCTTACGTCGTTGTCCGTCTCCCAGTATTCACCGTCTATACGTATCAGGGCAAATTCCCTGTAGCCTTCCCCGTTTATCTTTTTATCAGCCGAATGAAAGATGGTGATGAAGGGACAGTGCCAGATAAGGCTTGCCGTAGGAAGGCTCATGGAGTGGAAGGATATCTTCATTCCGTTGACCACGGGTATGCCCTCTGTGGCATCGCTGCGATATGTATCGATCTGGACGTTCGGTACATCACCTGCAGGCCCCTTGATATAGCTGATCTCCTCAGCTATCCTCCTGATATAACCTTCGCCGATCTCTTCCTCAGATTTCTCTATCCTGACGTCGGCGATCCTGCAATACTGTCCCGTAAGTCCCAGATAAAGGAATCTTGTGCTGTCAGGCATTGCTATTATCACCTCCACAGCCTGGCCGTTCCCTTCTATGGTGACCATGGCATGATCCTTGTATCTTACGGCTTCAACTGTGTAATCAATGTATTCCGACTTTTTCAGCAGACTCCTCTTCTTTCCCTTCTCCTCTGTCTTTCTCACTGTAGTCTGCATATCTCTCGCGCCGGCAACTGCGGTCTTCCCGTCAAACCATATCTCACCGTATTCAAAGTAATGCAGATCCTTCATCTTCCGCTCGTCACTGTATGCCCGTCCGTCATTTGAATCAAACAAAAGAAGTGACGGTCTGCTTTGTTCCATGGCTTCCTTAACGGGTGCAGCCTTAAGGCTTATCTTTATCCTGTTAGGCGGAACATGGATCCCCTCCGATATGCTGCTCCTGTGCTCTGCGCAGAAAAGGTCATCCTTTCCTCCAAGCTCCCTGCTTTCGCTCCTCTCTCTCAGCTCATATTGCTCATCAAGGTCTATGAGATGCTGCATTATCCTCGCAAAAACAGGATCAAACTGGCTGCCGGAGCCTTTGATTATCTCCTCCCTTACCTTGGACTGGGGGATGGAATCCCTGTAGCTTCGCTTTGAGGTCATTGCATCATAGGCATCAGCCACCGCTACTATACGTGCGATCGTAGGTATATCGTCTCCCTTAAGCCTGTCGGGATATCCCTTGCCGTCATACCTTTCGTGGTGATGATGTGCTCCTATTCCGAGACTCGGATATTCGCTTATGCTCGTCAGGATGTTTTCCCCTATTTCAGGATGCTTTTTTATGGCCTCATACTCCTCGTCAGTGAGCCTTCCGTCTTTATTGATGATGGCGTCAGCTATCCCTATCTTTCCGACATCATGCAGAAGAGCCGAAAAATAAACCTCATCGCACCCTTCCTCACTCATCCCGTATTCCTCGGCTATCCTTCTTGAATACTCGGCGACTCTTGAGGAATGTCCGTGGGTATATTTATCCTTCGCATCTATTGCATTTACAAGCGCAGTGATCGTCTGCTCAAACATGCGTTTTGATCTCTTCTCCTGTTCCTTCAGGTAATCTATCTCAAGCCT
>CACZNY010000231.1 GCA_902782655.1 uncultured Lachnospiraceae bacterium | reverse complement strand
TATCCGGCTCCGCCAGCTTTTCTATTCGGTCTCAAGCTTCTGCCGCTCTACGAGCTCGGCGAAGAAGCCTTTATTCGCGATAAGCTCGTCATAGGTGCCGTCCTCTATTATCCTGCCCTGATCCATCACTATGATGCGGTTGCAGTTTTTGATGGTGGACAGCCTGTGAGCTATCACTATTCTGGTGCATTCCAGGGAATCAAGGGACTCCGATACATGCTTCTGGGTAATATTATCGAGTGCGCTCGTTGCCTCATCAAACATCAGTATCTTTGGCTTGGGTGCTATGGCTCTCGCTATCATGAGGCGCTGACGCTGTCCTCCGGAAACTCCGCCCTGTCCCTCCGATATCAGGGTGTACATCCCCATGGGCATATTGCGGATATCATCCGCCATTCCGGCAAGCTCCGCAGCCTCCCAGGCCTCCTTCTGTGAGAGCCTTGGCGCCGAGATCACTATATTGGAGTAAATATTGCCGGAAAAAAGCTTTCCGTTCTGCATGACGGTACCGATCCTTCTCCTTAAGGACTTTAAATCCAGCGAGTTCAGATCCTTGCCGTCATAATAGACGGCACCCTTCTGAGGCTTCTCAAAGCCCAGCATTATTCTCATGAGGGTGGACTTTCCGCAGCCGGTTTTTCCTACTATGGCCACATACTGCCCGGGACTTATCTTCAAGGACAGATTGTCCAGTACCAGCGGCATGTTTTCATTGTATCTGAAGGAGATATTGCTGAGCTCCACGCCTCCCGACAGGGTCTCGACCACCTCCTTCTCCTCGGCGATCTCCGGAACTGCATTGAGTATGGGTCTTGCCATCTCAAGAATGGGACGTATCTGAGCTACCTGCACTGCTATATTGGCAAGAGCCGTAAAGGCTCCGCTCACCATACCGTAGGCTGCGTTAAAAGCATAGTATTCCGCCACCGTAACGTTGGACCTTATGGCCATTATATACATGATTATGGAGCCTGTAAGGGATATCACGGTCATGATGACGGGATTTATCCTCAGATAGACCGGCGGATTATACGCAAGCCTTGCCTCCTCGGCATACAGCTTTCCCCAGCGGGCAAAGGCTCTTTTTTCAGTTCCCGTTATCTTGATCTTCTGTATCCCGGAGATAAGGGCATAACACATGCCGCTCTCCTTTGATGAAAGCTCCATTCTCCTTTTGGATATCCTCATCTGCAGGAGAGCTGTGGTGATCGAAACTATCAGCGTGATAAGGGTGATGATGACCGACGGCATAACGAGGGACGGCGCATATTCAAAGATCTGCGCGATATAGATCAGTGAAAAGACCGATGTCAGTCCCGTAGATACTCCTATCCCCAGCATCTGATCCACGAGAGTTCCTATAAGCCCAGCCCGGTTTGAAAGCTCACCGGAGCTGTATTCCTTGAAAAAGCTGGGAGGCAGCGACAGTATCCTCATCATCGTGGCAGCCTCCACGTTGACATCGAGCTTCGTGGAAAGCCTTGTCATGATAAGGCTCTGCACCGTGGAAAACAGTGTCGAGCTGAGCATTATGCAGACCATGAATATCGAGACACCGAGCAGCATCTGCATGCTCCCGGACTCTATGACATCGGAAAAGATGATCTTATTCATCCGTGGCATAAGCGTGCCGATAAGGGTAATTATAAGGGCACAGACCGCGAATAATACAAGATCGGAAACAGCAATGTTTTCCCAGATATACTGCAAAAGGCCGCCCACACCGATGCTTCTTAAGGGGAAAGGCTTATAAAAGGCTATCGCCTCGATATCAAAAAGCTTTTCCTCAGCCCTGCGTATCTTCCGGCGCTTCCCTGTCTTTGCGTCATAGAAGGTATAGCCCGAAAACTTGTCGGGGATCAGCGCCACCACGCTGTTGTCATCCTTCCTGAAGCCAAGCATGGCTCCCGCAGCATCCTTTGTCCAGCCCGGATCAAGCTCCACATTACGTCTCATGATGCCGTAGGGGCGCATCAGATATTCGAGCACCTCGTTCATATCCTTGATATTGTCCGGCACCTCCCGCGATCTCGCATGATAATACTTCAGTATCTCATCTATCGCATCCTTGGTCTTCTGCCTCTCATCATTCAGGGCATCGGACAGCCTCTTTCCCATCACGGCACCCGCTATCTCAAGGAAAGAGTCCTCTATAACCTCATCATCCCTCAGCTTCCTGAGGCTTATTTTTTCTTCAAACCAGCCCACGTCCTGCCTCTCCTATTCTGCTCCGGTCTCCGCTCGGGGGAGCTTTATGCGGCTTAAAGCTTCGCCTGCAGGCGAAACCAGATCATTCAACGGATATCAGCCGCGTATAAAGCCCATTTTTTTTCATTAGCTCTTCATGCCTGCCGCGCTCTGCCACCCTGCCGTTATCAAGCACCAGTATCTCATCACAGTCTCTGATGGTGGACAGCCTGTGCGCTATGACTATACAGGTAATGCCGCGCTCCCTTATGGAATCCACCACCTCAAACTCAGTCTTTGCGTCTAAGGCGCTGGTCGCCTCATCCATTATGATGACGGCGGGATCCTGGGCAAGCACCCTTGCTATCTCAAGCCTCTGCCTCTGGCCGCCGGAGAAATCCTTTCCTCCCTCCGTTATCCTGTACTGATAGCCGCCGTCACGGAGCATGATATCCTCATGAAGCCTCGCGTCCCTGGCCGCCATTATCATTTCAAAATCCTGTATCGTGCTGTCCCACATCTTTATG
>CACZNY010000230.1 GCA_902782655.1 uncultured Lachnospiraceae bacterium | reverse complement strand
GGGATCTGGCACGGCCTTGGAAGCGACAATCCGCTGGTTTTCATCGTGCACGGACTATATTATTTTGTCCTGATCGCATTCGAGCGTGTGATATCTGACAGGAAAAAGGCGAAGCGTAAAAAACTGGGGCTTAAAAAGCAGCCACAGACACTTGCATCGAAGATATCATGGCATGTATATGCTTTCATTGCCATACTTTTCGGACAGCTTCTTTTTAACTGTAAAAGCATGGGGCAGTATGGAGATTATGTACTGGGTCTCTTCGGGCTTAAGGGCAATCCGGCGGCTCAGGCGGAGACCTGGTACTATTTAAGGCAGAATGCCCTGCCGCTTATCCTGGGGATAGTATTTTCCGTGCCTGTGGTGCCCTATGCCGCTAGAAAGCTGAAGGAGGCCGGAAAGGAGAAGGTCATAAGCTGCCTGTCTCCTGTAGTATATCTTGTGATGCTGGTTGTTTCGATTGCTTTTGCCTTTACAAGCACCTACAAGAGCTTCGTGTATTTCCGGTTTTAGAATATGTTTCAGGTGTGTTATAATGTGAGATTATGGAAGAGAATTCGAAGTCTGTAAAAGAATACGAGCCAAAGCATACCACTGAGGAGCTTCTGGAGTGGATAAGAGAGAGGGGAGAGACTATCAGCGTAAATGTCGACCATATCCCTCTGTCTTCCTGCGCGCCCTGGTACTACGATGAGAAGGAGGGGTGCATAAGAGATGAGAAGCGGAGCTTTTTCCAGATCTATGGACTGAAGCAGTACAAGGCGGGAGAGCTGATAGCCGAGCAGCCTGTCATCGTTCAGAATGAGATCGGATTCCTCGGTATAGTGACCTGCAGGATAAACGGTACATGGCACTATCTGATGCAGGCAAAGATCGAGCCGGGAAATGTAAATGTGGTGCAGGTATCGCCTACTCTTCAGGCTACCCGGAGCAATTTCACCGGAAAGCACGGAGGACGCATACCGCAGTATCTGGATATTTTCCTCCATATGTCACCGGAGGATATCATAGTGGATCAGATACAGTCTGAGCAGTCCTCCAGATTCCTGAAAAAAAGGAACAGGAATGTGATAGTACGGGTGAAGGAGGAGCTTCCGGAGACTGATGCACATAAATGGATGACCCTCAGGCAGATCAAGGATCTCATGCGGTATGACAATCTCGTTAATATGGATACGAGAACGGTACTGTCCTGCATCCCCTACGTACTGATGGGGAAGGACGCGGATGTGCCCTTTGATGACAAGCCGTACTTTTACAGGACGGCCTGGACAATGAATCATCAGACCATAGCGGAGATCTATCATGAGATCAATGATATAAAGATGCTGGAGGATTACAGGAGTGAGCTGACGGATGTAATGAAGCTTGATTCCTGGGAGATGAGGGAGAAGGAGCTTGTATGCAAAAGTGATTATCCCTTCCGTGTGATATTTTGCGATATCAGCATAGAGGGACGGGAGGTCACTCACTGGAGACAGCCTCTTTTTGCCTCAAACGGCAGGGCGGTCTTTGGCCTTATCTGCTGTGATGATAACGGCACTTTAAAGTTCCTTGTAAAGATCAAGCCTGAGCCGGGCTGCTTTGATACCGTGGAGATAGGACCTACGATACAGAGCGAGTGGAGGGCAGAGGGCTACAGCATAGATGACGGGATCGAGAGGTTCTTCTTTGATAAGCTTAACGGGGGCGCCCCCGTCCTTATAGACCGCATACTCTCGGAGGAGGGCGGCAGGTTTTACCAGGAGGAGAACAGGAATGTCATAATCCAGGTGGATAAGGACGAGATTAAGGAGCTTCCGAGAGGCTATGTCTGGAGTGACTACGGTACGCTGAACATACTTACACAGATAAATAACTGCCTTAATATCCAGCTTCGCAATCTGCTGACTTTGATGGAGTTTTAGCATTATGCGGCGGGCCGGGACAGCTTTGGCTATATTGCTGATACTTGGCATTGGGCTTACTGCTTTTTACTGGAGGAGTGAGGCTGCCACGCCTGATGGCGGTGCCGGTACGGCGCAGCCGGTCTTATTCCAGCCTACAAGAGCCGATATGCAGACAGAGGCGGAGGGAGCTGCAGATCTTCCGGCAGATGCCGGGGGAGGCGCGCCGTCTGTGACTGAGGGCGGGACATACAGGCTTTCCGGAAGATATACGAAGACGGTAATGATAGAAGCCGAGGATCAGATCGTGAGGCTTCTGCTCGATAACGCTGAGATAAGTACCAATGACGGACCTGCCATATATGTAAAATCTGCCGGTAAGGTTTTCATTACGGTCCCTGCCGGAAGTGAGAGCGTGCTTTCTGATTCCGCTTATTATACGGATGTGACGGCTAACGGGGCGATATACTCCGAGAGCGATGTCACGATAAACGGAGGAGGAAGGCTTACCATCACGGGCTACAGGGATGATGCGATCCATACGGAGGGGGAGCTGAGGCTTATAGGCGGCAGTGTTTCGCTCATGGCAAAGCGCTGCGGGATAAAGGCAAATGACGGTATGCTCATCTGTCCTGATTCGCTGGATATAGCCTCCGAGAAGCAGGGGCTTGTGACCTCAAGGCCGGGGCAGGATAAAAAGGGTGATATTGATATTGTTTTCGGCCATATTTCCATAGTGGC
>CACZNY010000229.1 GCA_902782655.1 uncultured Lachnospiraceae bacterium | reverse complement strand
CAGCCATGGCCGTGCCCGAGTACGGGGCAATGTACTGCAGGGGCGCCGGATCAGAGGCAAATGAGCCCACGATCACGGTATACTCCATAGCCCCATGCTTTCTCAGATTCTGAGCAAGCGCCGCTACGGTAGACGCCTTCTGACCGATGGAAACATATATGCATATGACATCCTTGCCCTTTTGATTGATTATCGTATCCGTGGCTATAGTAGTTTTACCCGTCTGCCGGTCGCCTATTATAAGCTCTCTCTGCCCCCTGCCTATGGGGAACATGCTGTCAATCGCAAGTATCCCTGTCTCCATGGGCTTATTCACAGGCTGGCGGTCGACTATCCCCGGCGCAGGAGACTCTACGGGGAGCTGCTCCTCCGTATCCAGTGCGCCAAGATCGTCTATGGGATCTCCCAATGCATTCACCACTCTGCCAAGCAGCGCGTCTCCTACAGGAACCCCCGCCGCAGAGCCTGTACGCACGGCTTTCTCGCCCTGATATACCTCGTCATCAGAGCAAAGCAGTATACAGCCTACCTGATCCTCCCTGAGGTCAAGCACCATGCCCCTGACACCACTCTCGAATATGACTATCTCTCCGTATTCCACATGGGAAAGCCCCCGTATCCTTGCTATTCCGTCCCCGCAGAATACTACATATCCCGTTTCGAATCCATTTGCCGTAAAGGTGTGGGCATCTGCCGCGTTTTTTATGACTGAAATAATATCCCTGTCTGCAGCAGCGCCGGTAAGCTCCCTTTCCGCTTCCTGCTTTATGGCTCTGGCTCTGCCCTTCAGGCTCCAGTCATATTCGTCCTCTCCCACATAGAGGATGAAGCCCCCAAGCACCTCAGTGTCATGGACGAGCTCCAGTTCAATGTTTTCCTTTTTTACATCATACTTAGAAGCAATGAAGTCCTTAAACCTGCCTGCCTGCGCGCCGGTCGGAGGCATGACAAATCTAAGCTCAGCCTTAAGAGTTCTGTCATCCATCATTCTTTACCTGTATTGTTGGAGCCTGTTGCCTGAGACAGGAATCTGTCATAAAGCTCACTGTTTGCTTCCTCTGTAATGGCCTGTCCTGCCAGTCTGGCCGCCACATCAAAGACAAGCTCTTCAACCTGTCTGTCGTGATCGATATTTGCCATGCTCTTTATACGTTCCGCTTCACCGCGGGCATTTTTCAGGATCTCCCCTGCTTCAGCGTTGGCATCATCAATGATCGCAGTCTTTCTGGCTTCGGCCTCCTTTACAGCCTCGTCCATTTTTTCCGAGCGCTCCTTTTCAAATTCGGCGAGCTGCATATTATACTCATGCCTGCTGTCCTGCGCCTCCTTTGTTACCTTATCAGCAGCACTGTAAGCGGAATTGACCTCATCCTGCCGTTTTTTAATGATCTCATTCACCTTCCCGAAAAGAAATTTCTTCGCGATGAAGTACAGGATCAGGATGTTTATGATCATGCATATAAAATTTACCGGATCAAAGCTCAGCACGTCTCATCCTCCTCTAATAAATATAACCTATTATACTCACGGCCGAAGCTGAACACCGGCCGTAAAGCTGTTATGCGGTATATCCTCTTCTTATAATACGATTCAGACGCCAAAAGTACTGAATCACTGTTTTGATACAACGACGCCCAAAGTCAAATGGCTTTCTGAACAAGTTCAAACGCCATTTAGACTTTTGGCGTTTGTATCATAATACGAATATGATCAGTATCGCAACAAGAAGGCCGTATATAGCAGTAGCCTCTGCCAGCGCACATCCTAAAAGCAGCAGAGTCATTATCTTGCTGTGAGCCTCGGGCTGACGGGCTGTCGCATCCACAGCCTTGGCAGTGGCTATCCCGATGCCGATACCGGCTCCTATGCCTGTCAGGGCGGCTATCCCCGCTCCTAAAGCTATCAAGTTCATTTCATTCCCTCCTCTGTCTCATCAATAATATGCCAGTTTCTTTCCTGCATGATCCGTACTGTGCCGATACCGCGGCGCGGGTCTGCCCCTGCGGGTAAAAGACCGTTGTACGGCGCTTGCGGTATTGGCTATTCTATTGCTTCATTGATATACAGGCTTGTCAGAAAAACAAAGACATATGCCTGCAATAAACCGTCAAAAATATCAAAATACAGGCAGAGCGCCGCAGGCAGCACTACCGGTACCACCATCTTCACAAGCTCCATGATCACGTACGCTGCAAAGATATTTCCAAAAAGACGCATGCAAAGCGACAGCGGCTTGATAAAAAGCTCGAGTATGTTCATCGGGAGCATAACCTTTATAGGATGCGCGAAGCTTTTGAGCCATCCCCCTACCTTCTTTTCCCTTATTCCGGCCACCTGTACCAGCACAATACTGATAAGCGCAAGGGCAACGGTAGTACGCAGATCCTTGGTAGGCGGAGCTATACCGAATATGCCTATGGTATTGGATACTCCAAGAAAGACCAGGATGCTGCAAAGGAAAGGTACATACTTCTTCCCCTTTTCACTCATGTTGCTTCCGATGATATCCTGCATCCAGACAACGAAGCTCTCCACAAGAGCCTGTCTTTTCCCCGGATTCTGCGTTACAAAGCCTCTGGTTATCACCAGAAAAAAGACAAAAAGAAAAGCGATGATACACCAAGTGATCACCACTGTTTGATTTATCGCGATCCCGTCACCTATCGGGATTGTGAACGCTGTAGGTATTTCAAGTTCTGCTTTAAGCTCTTCTGCCAGATCCATTTTACCCCCCTGATGGATTTATTATAGTACAATATGCGACAAAGTCAAAACTGACAGCCTTAATGGTTACTATTCAGCAGCCCGGCACTGAATAGCAGCTTAAAGCCTCCAGAATCTCATCCCGGACTTCTTCAGATCGTCGATATCATATATGCCCTTTACGTCGATCAGTACCTTTTCGCTGTCGGGAACATCTTTGAAGAGCTTCTTTATCCTGTCCATATCAAAGTCCTTAAATTCCTTATGGCCTACCGCTACTATCACGCAGTCAGCGCCGCTTATCTCCTCCAGTCTCTCAAGCTTTACGCCATACTCCCTCATGGCGTCCTTCTCATCTGCCCACGGATCCGTCACCTGCGGCTGTATGCCATATTCCTCCAGGCGTTTGATTATATCGTACACCTTGCTGTTTCTGGTGTCTGGACAGTTTTCCTTGAAGGTAAGTCCGAGGATCACTACCTTTGAGCGCTTCGGAGCCTGTCCTGCAGCGATCATGTTCCGTATGGTAGCGTCGGCAATGTACGCGCCCATGCTGTCATTCACTATGCGGCCGTTCAGTATTATCTGGCTGTGATATCCAAGCTTCTCCGCTTCATACGTAAAGTAATACGGGTCTACGCCTATGCAGTGGCCTCCCACAAGTCCCGGCCTGAAGCCGAGGGCATTCCATTTGGTATTCATTCCATCGATGACCTCTCCTGTATCTATCCCCATCCGGTCGAATACCATGGCAAGCTCGTTCATGAATGCGATATTGATATCCCTTTGGCTGTTCTCCACTACTTTTAT
>CACZNY010000228.1 GCA_902782655.1 uncultured Lachnospiraceae bacterium | reverse complement strand
GGCCTTCTCCTGCCGCAACGGGAATCATCAGAGGAATAGTAATCACTGCGGCGATCATCTGCATCATTGCGGGGATCTTAAACGGCAGCATGCAGGACGTATTGATCAAAGCAACCCAAATATGTACGGAGTGTATCGGACTTGGATAACGAGACAAAGAGCAGAGGATCATGGTGGGAGATGCATAAGCCCACAAAGCGAAGGCTCATACAGCTGTACAGCGCCCTGCTGTACAATGCTCATCTGAGAGGTTTTGCAAGAGGAGAGATATTTACCGGAAAAACAAAGGCAGTATGTGTCCCGGGGTTTAACTGCTACTCCTGTCCGGGGGCTGTGGGAGCCTGTCCGCTCGGATCGCTGCAGAATGCGCTGGGATCGCTTAATAAGCATATCGGATTTTACGTGCTGGGGATAATCCTTTTATACGGTATGCTTTTGGGGCGGACCATATGCGGCTGGCTCTGTCCTTTGGGACTCATACAGGAGCTTCTGCATAAGATCCCGACGCCGAAGATAAGGAAAAGCCGCTTTACAAGAGGACTGACCTGTCTGAAGTATGTGATACTTGTGATCTTTGTAATGATCATACCGGTCTACTATGGGATACTGCAGGGTATCCCGGTCCCGGGGTTCTGCAAATACATCTGTCCTGCAGGTACCTTTGAAGGGGCAATGGGCATGCTTCCCAAAAATCCTGCATGGTTTTCAATGCTGGGGCCGATATTTACCAGGAAGTTCGTCATCATGGTGTTGGCAGGACTTGCCTGCGTTTTCTGCTACAGGGCTTTCTGCAGATTCTTATGTCCTCTCGGGGCGGTCTATGGCATGTTCAACAGGCTCTCCATCATCGGAGTAAAGCTTGATACGGGGCTTTGCAATAACTGCGGAGCCTGTGTCAGAAGCTGTAAGATGGATGTAAAGCAGGTGGGCGACCGTGAGTGCATTCACTGCGCAAAATGCGTGGCGGTATGCAGACAGGGAGCGCTGTCATTCAAGGCGGGAGGAAAAACACTGATAAGCCCGAAAGAGGAGGGAGCCGGAAGCGCACACAGGGAGGAAGCGGGCGAGAGCCTGTGGATCGTAAGCTGGGTGATAGCCGTGATCTTCCTTGCAGGGGTCATAATATGGACAAACTTCATGGATCCCACGGTAAGGGCAGAAGCGATGGAGGCGGAAGAGGAATACTATGATACGGGCAGCTGGGATCCCGAAAGCGAAGGCCTTGAAGCTTATGAGGATGAGTACGGGAACGTCTACTACTTAGATGAAGACGGAAATACTTATTATATGGATGATGACGGCATCGTGTACTATGTCACTGATGAGGGAGAGTATATCGAGCTTTCAACTGATGATAATGCGGAGCCCGGGGAGGGGGAGGATTACGCAGAGGATACGGAGGAGGTCTATCCCGATGAAAGCGATGCGCCCACAGGGTTTGAGGTGGGAGACAGACTTCAGGATTTTGATGCGGCCTGCCTCGACGGCAGCAGCTTCAGTCTTGCTGACTGCAGAGGCAAGGTAGTATTCATAAATCTATGGGCTACCTACTGCGGTCCATGCGTAAAGGAGCTTCCTCATTTTGTGGATCTGTATCACGAGCACGAGGATGATATAGCCATACTGGCAGTGCATGCCAATATGACGACCGAGGACGTAAACGAATATCTGGCGGATAAGGGCTGGGATATACAGTTCACCATAGATGATGACAATGAGAGCATATTCAGGATCGTAAACGGATCGCTTGCTCTCCCGCAGACCATAGTCCTGAACAGAAAGGGAGAAGTAATCTATAATAAGGTAGGATCAGTGACGGAGGAAATGCTGCAGCAGCTCTATGATGAAGCTGCCGCGCAATAGCTGCCGTATTTCCATTTCTTTGCACAACGCGATATAATAAACAAACTGTTAAAAAGCGCTGACGATAGGGAGATAGCAACAGATGAAAAATTGGAAAACCTGGCAGAGCGTTCTGTTCATCGCGATGTGTGTATGCCTGAACATAGGAGGCAAGTTTCTTTCCGTATGGCTGGAGCTTCCTATCTGGGCTGATTCCTTCGGTACCGCGCTGTGCGCCTATATTGCAGGACCTGTATGCGGCGCTATGGTGGGAGTGACGGGAAATCTTTCGTATTGTGTCATAAACCACCTTTCGGCAGCCTACTCCGTAACGAGTATAGCACTCGGAATAATCATAGGCATTGCGGCTAAGAGAAAATGGTTTGACAGGTTTTACGGCTTTATGAAGGCGGCATCCTTTGTGATGCTCACAGCCCTTCTGGTATCCGTGCCGATAAACCTTCTCTTCTACGCCGGCTATACCGGGAACAAGTGGGGGGACGGGATCATTGATTACCTTCTTGATACCGGATGGCCGCCTCTGCTCTGCAGCATCCTGGGCCAGCTTTCCATTGAATTCGCCGATAAGGTGCTTACGGTGGCTGCCGTATATCTGGTAATACTGGTAAAAAACCGCAACGTAACAAGTGATGACAGAACGTCGAGGTTTGGCCCGGTGGAGGAGATCACGCTGATGCTGGGTCTGACGCTGGGGCTTGGGATGGCTGTATCTGTCAATGCAAGTGCGGCAACTGTCAGCCAGACTGCGGCGCCTGACTATAATGATTATGTACAGAGCATTTACAGCAGCAACAACGGTCTGCCCTGCGGTGAGGCAAATGATATCGCGCAGACTAATGACGGTGTCCTTTGGATCGGAACCTACGCAGGGCTGTACCGCTATAACGGAAGGGAATTCCGGTGGGTGGATAATTACGAATCCGTGAAGAACGTGAACTGCCTATATGTGGATGAAGAGGGCCGTATGTGGATCGGAACCAATGACAACGGGCTCTCGATAGTGATCCGGGAGAAGGTGGTGAACGTACTCGACCAGTCCAGCGGACTGCCGTCAAATTCGGTAAGATGTATAGTCCGCGCCACAGACGGATATTACTATATCGGCACTACCGGCAGCATGCAGATACTGATGATGAATAACGGGCTGAAGCCGGCCAATACCTTAGATGAGATAAACTATGCCGACAGCATCGCTGCCGATGAGGCAGGCCATGTCGCCACGGTGGCTTCCGACGGGCGGCTTTTCCTTTTGAAAAAAGGGGATATCCTTACCTCGCTCCAGCTTCCAAGCGAGCAGGAGATCTTTAACTGCTGTGCCTTTTCGCCGGATGGGACTTTGATGGTGGGCTCTTCCACCAATAATATTTACTGCTATGATGTCTCCGGAGACGGCTTCAGAAAGCTTGATGTGATCACCTGCGAGGATGTCACAAACATAAACAATCTTAATTATTTAAGTGACGGTACGCTTTTTATCTCCTCTGACAACGGAGTATCCTATATGGATGCCGCCGGCTATCATAAGCTTAATACCAATGATTTTAATAACTCGATCGATAATATGCTCTATGATTATCAGGGAAATCTCTGGTTCACATCTTCAAGACTGGGACTTCTACGGCTCGCCAGATCCCCATTCAAGGATGTTTACGGATCGATCGGCATGGACCGGCGGGTCGTCAATACCATAGTATCATGGCAGGACTGCTACTATATCGGTACTGACAAGGGACTTGATGTGGTGGATAAGACCTGCCGCAGACAGATAGAGAATAAACTCACAGAGGAGCTTGACGGCAAGCGTATCCGCTGCATGTATGTGGATGGAGATGATCATCTGTGGGTCTGCACCTACGGCAACGGGCTGATGGAGTATGCTCCCGGGGGAGAGAAATGGGAGTACAATGCCGCAAACGGCGGCTTCGGAAACCGCGCCCGCATTGTGACGGGGCTTTCGGACGGAACGGTCATGGCAGCGGGCGATACGGGTATAAGCTATATCAAGGGTCATAAGATAGAGCGGACCATCCGTAACGAGGACGGTCTTATCAATTCGATGATACTGACACTTACTGAGCGAAGCGACGGAACCATACTTGCGGGCACGGACGGTGACGGGATCGCGGTGCTGAAGGACGGCAGGGTTTCGGATATGATCACCCGTGAGGACGGACTTAGCAGCGGGGTCATCCTGCGTACCATAAAGGATCCGAAGTCTGAGGGCGTCTTCCTCGTCACCAGCAACAGCCTGTGCTACCTGGAGCCTGAGGGAAGCATACGGGTGCTGGATAAATTTCCGTATTTCAACAACTATGATATCTGGGTCAAGGATGAGGATACGCTTTTCGTGATGTCGAGCGCCGGGATCTATGTGGTGGAGCGCGATGATCTGCTGGCAGGCGGGGAGATCGCCTGGGAGCTTCTGGACGCCAGACGCGGACTCGGAACCTCCCTTACAGCCAATTCCTGGAACTATTACGACGGCAAGGAGAAGCTTTTCCTTCCATGTGATACAGGGGTTTATGTCATAGACGTGGAAAAATATAACAGCGAGGTCAGATCCTACAGGATGCAGCTGGCCGAAGTACGGCTGGATGGCGTGCAGCAGCCGCTTGCGCGAAGGGGGGCGATCACGGTCGGTCAGGGAGTCAGCCGTATAGAGCTTGACCCTGAGGTACTGAACTATACCATTCAGGAGCCTAACGTGGGCTATATCCTTGAAGGCTATGACAAGCAATGGACGATAATACCCCAGAATAACCTCAATAACATAGTCTATGTCAATCTTCCTGCCGGCAATTATGTCTTCCATCTGGCAATCTTTGACAGTGCCGGTGAGCGCGTGATAGAGGAGCGAAAGTTTGAGCTTGTAAAGATCGGCGAATTCTATGAGCAGCCGGGCTTCCGCCTTTACATGCTTCTGATATTGTCCCTGACCCTTATCTGGTTTACCTGGCTCGTGGTACAGAGACAGCTGAATCAGCAGCAGATCAAGCTGAATATGGCGAACGAGACAGTAATGGCTATCGCAAAAGCTGTCGATGCCAAGGACGTCAGAACACATCAGCATTCTCTCAGGGTGGCGGAATATTCGGAGCTTATCGCCAGAGAAATGAACTGCTTCAAGTGGTGG
The DNA here is from genome assembly GCA_902782655.1 of uncultured Lachnospiraceae bacterium. Lineage (GTDB taxonomy): Bacteria > Bacillota > Clostridia > Lachnospirales > Lachnospiraceae > NK4A144. The sequence goes on along the minus strand of CACZNY010000228.1, from coordinate 434 downwards.
GAGAGGAAGAAAGAGCTCTCCAGCCTGCGAAAGGCGGCCCAGCTTCATGATATAGGCAAGATAGGCGTACCGGACAGCGTACTTAACAAGGTGGGACGCCTGACGGATGAAGAGTACGTACAGATGAAGTCCCACGTGGACAGGGGAGCTGAGATCCTGAAGGATTTCACTCTGGTAGAGCATGTGGAAGACGGAACAAGGTACCATCATGAACGGTATGACGGACGCGGATATCCCAAGGGGCTGAAGGGAGAGGAAATCCCGCTATACGGCCGTATAATCGGCGTGGCCGATGCCTTTGATGCGATGACCTCGAACCGCGTCTACCGCAATCATATGGATACAGATTATGTCATGAATGAAATGCAGCGCGGAAGGGGGACACAGTTTGATCCCAATGTGCTGGATGCATTTTTCCGCCTGATCAATAAGGG
>CACZNY010000227.1 GCA_902782655.1 uncultured Lachnospiraceae bacterium | reverse complement strand
TGAAGCAGTGGATACGAACAGCAGGAGAAAAAGGAGCAAATCCGTAAGCGTCAGTAATACGCGGGTAAAGTAAAAACATGAGGGAGCCTCCATGTCCTGAAGAATATGGACGCTCCCTCATTTTATTTTTGCCCGTAGACCACAGCTTCAAAGGGTGCCAGGATACCGGGGCTGGTATCACCGCAGGAGGTTATAAGGCATTCGGAATCCTTTATGAGATCCGCATCGTATCGTGCTTCACTGTCCGTGAAATTGATCAGGATCGTGGCTTTCTTATCCCCCTGTGTCCTGGTATAGGCAAAAATGCTGTCACTGTCAGGCATGATATCCTCATAGTCGCCCTCTCTCAGCTCACTGTGCTCTCTGCGAAGACCGGACAGGCTGATATAATAATTAAGGACAGAATCAGGATCCTTTTTTTCCTCAGCCCGGTTAAAGACCTGATAATCCGGATAAACGGGAAGCCAGGGCTCCCCCTTTGTAAAGCCCGCATTCGCTGAAGCATCCCATTGCATCGGTGTCCTCGCGCTGTCTCTTGCAAAATGATGCACACCGTCCATAGCCTCTTCTTCCGTATAGCCTTCCTCCAAAGCAAAGCTGTAATGATTCCTTGTGGAAATGTCGTTGTAATCATCAATGGAGGGCCAGTCCACATTAATATATCCAAGCTCCTCCCCCTGCATGATGAAGGGAGTTCCTTTCATGGTAAGCAGCAGCGTGGCAAGAGCCTTGCCCTTTGCGATACGGTCCCCCTCCCCCGGCATAAAGTGATCTATGGACCTGGGCTGGTCATGATTTTCGAGGAAAGCAGGAAACCATCCCCCGGTCTCATCCGAAACCTCCAGATTTTCCGAGAAAAAGGATCTGAATTCACCAAGCTTCCACTCACGGCGCTCGCACCAGTTGCTTTCATCCGGAAGGTCGATATTCACAAGCCCGAACTCAAAGACCATATCAAAGACGCCGTCTTTTCCTGTCCAGTACTTAAGATCTGAGGGCGCTACTCCGTTAGCCTCGCCGACTGTAAATATATCGGTTCCCTCCTGCACCTCTGATTTGAATTCATGAAGATAATCAAGTATCCCGTCAGTATTCGCAGTCATCGCATGTATCCCTGTCAGCCCGTCAGCCGCATCGGGCCTGCCGTCCGCGTAATCGGGCTTTTTGATATAGGTGATGGCATCCATGCGAAAGCCGCCTACTCCCTTGTCTATCCAGAATTTTGCTATATCCTGCAGAGCCTTCCTGACCTCGGGATTCTCCCAGTTCAGATCGGGCTGCTCGGGAAGGAAGGTGTGAAGATAATACTGCCCCCTTGTTTCGTCATACTCCCACGCAGAGCCTCCGAATATGCTTCTCCAGTTGGTAGGCGCGCTTCCGTCCGGCTTCGGATCCTTCCAGATATACCAGTCGCTTTTATCATTGTCCTTTCCGGATCTTGATTCCTTAAACCATTCGTTTTCGATGGAGGTGTGGTTAAAAACAAGATCCATGACGATGCGGATATCACGTTTCCGGGCTTCCTCTATAAGCCTTTCCATGTCATCCATTGTGCCGTATGCCGGATCGATATTGTAATAATCAGCTATATCGTAGCCGTTATCAGCCTGCGGGGATACATAGCAGGGGGTGAGCCATACCGCTCCTACGCCAAGCTCCTTAAGATGATCGAGCTTTGATGTGATCCCGTTCAGATCTCCTGTCCCGTCTCCGTCGGAATCCATGAAGCTTTTCACATATATCTCATAAGCGACAGTCTGCTGCCACCATTTTGGGCCTGAGGTCTGAAGCTTATCCGTTTCCGTCGATCTGCCGCATCCCGCGGCAATAAGCATGCATGTCATCAATGCATTAACGATCATTTTTTTGTTTCCCTTACCTAAAAGCATTCTTTTATCCCCCTGTTCCTATATCATATTATGCGGCAGGCTCTTTTTCAATCGCGTTTTGCCCGGGATCGGCAATACGCCTGAAATCTTAAAACTTCATCCATATACAGTCTGATCTGGTGTATAATATGCAGGATAAGGACTTATCATGAAACATGAGGAGGACTGCAAAACGGAATGCTGTACCTGATAGCTCCGGCAACGTTACTTATAATTAATCTGATATTGAACCGGGAATCGCTTAAAAGAAACGGATTCCCTGAAAAGAAAAATGATGATAAGAAACGGGTGTCTGTACGCTATAACTCCTTTATCCTTGCCGCAAGCTGCTACTTCATGGAGAGACTGCGCGCCCGGGTTCAGGAAAATAAGAAAACAGGTGACGGTGTGATCTTAGCCTCCGGAATGTCTGAATACAACCCTGAGAACGACAGCTTCGTAACGGATATATTTGAAAGAGCCGACAAAGAGATGTATGAGGACAAGCAGAGGCTGAAATCCCCGGCTATTCTGCCGTGACAGTTTTTTTCTGCCAGTTCATGTCATAGCCCCTGACCTCTGTTGCCGATCCGTATGCCTTATACGGTCTGCCGTTCTCATCAAATTCGGTCGTATACCTCACCATGAAGGGGATCCTGTCCTCAGTAAGCGGCATTATCCCTGCAAGCTGTTTTTCGCCCTCGGCAAGCCTTCTGTGCCATTCCCTGTATTTATCAGCTATCTCTGCCGGGAAAAGCCCGCTTTCGATCACAGGCTCGGGATAATTCTCCAAAAGCGCCGGAAGCCCCAGCTCTCTCATACAGCGCGCGCATGGACGCATTCTTTTGGTCTGTATCTCATACTCCCATGCAAAGGTATTATTCTGCTCACTGGCCATGCGGAATTTCTTCTCACTCTCGACCAGGGAATCAAACCTTATCTTCTCTGCAGTGATATTCCTTATGCCGACAAAAAACAGATACTGCTCTCCTGCGCTCCCTATAAGGCGCAGGCTGCTCCGGATACAGACCATGTCATCCCCGCAGCATTTCGAGCTTACCTCGTGCCAGGTCTCACATTCCTCCTCTTCACCGCTTTCAATGGCCTTCTTTAAGGTCTCTTCATATGCGGCCCTGTCCCTTTCATTCATACTGTCCACCGGGCTTTTAGTGAGCAGTATGTCCTCATTCACGTTCATGCCGATCTCATTAACGTATTTTCTATTGACCTTAAGCATTTCGATCTTTCCGTTTTCATAGCTGTATATTGCCGCCGGTCCTACAAAATTATTGAACAATAAAGTTTCCATGGAATCCGGATTCCAGAACTTGCCGGCATCTATGTCATCCAGAAGTCCTGCCCTTGTATTCTGAGGCTCAAAGTCGTATTTTTCCGATTGTTTCAGGAATTCCTCTTTGATCAGGGGCTTCGAATATAAAAATCCCTGCACATTATAGCAGCCTATGCTCCTCATATAATCCGCCTGCTCCGGCGTCTCCACGCCCTCCGCGATCACAGGCGTCTGAAGCCATTTCGTCATCTGAACCATTGAGCTTATGATAGTACCGCCTCTGCCTCCGATCTCTCCGTCAAGGAATCTCATATCCAGCTTTATGATATCCACATCCAGATCCTTAAGTATATTGAGTGAAGAATACCCGCTCCCGAAATCATCCATTTCCACAATGTATCCGATCTCATGCATCTTATCCAGAACAGACGTGATGAGCTCAAGGCCTCCTATAGCCGATCCCTCCGTTATCTCTATCCTGAGACAGCTTACGGGGATGCCGTATTCATGCCTTATTTTTTCTATTTCCTCCACATAACGGTGATTGTTGTAAATATCATAGCGCGACATATTGACCGAGATCGGGACCATGGCATGTCCGCTGTCCCTGCAATAGCTTAAGAGCGAACAAACCTCCCTGAATACAAAAAGATCAGCCCGGAGAATAAGGTCTGCTTCCTCCAGACAGGGTATGAAGTCCGCAGGATTCTGCGGTCCGTATTCGGGATCGTCCCACCGCATAAGAGCCTCTGCTCCCGTCATGCGCCCTGTCATATGGTTTATCTGAGGCTGGTAGCATACATAAATATGACCGCCGTTTAGAGCCTCCTGAAATCTTTCCCTGATCTCATCAGATGTAAGCTTTCTTTTATCCGCCATTTCACTCTCCTCCGGGCTTTGTAAAGCATCAGAAAATGTCAAAGGGAGGCTGTCACGCCTGTTACTGCCTTCCCCTCGCTCCATTTTGATCCGTAAAACGGTCTTTCAGCCGTATTATTAATATTATCACCGATATATCGGTATATCAATCAGGGTGCTCGATCAGAGAACCGTACCCTCGTATTGATCCTGTTTGATTTGAAAACCGGCTGCCTGCGGAAGGCAGCCGGTCGCTGTTTTATACTTGCTGTAATATACAGGATCAGAGCTTGAAGAAGCCCAGCTCGTCATCCAGCTTGGAGGCTACGGTATTGAGGCTGTCCGCTGCCGCAGCAAGTCCGTTGACAGTAGCATTGAGCTCCTGCATGGAGGCACCCGTCTCCTGTGTGGATGCGGCATTCTCCTCGGATATGGCAGAGAGTGAGCTCATGGCGTCCACTATCTGCTCCTTGGAAGCATTG
>CACZNY010000226.1 GCA_902782655.1 uncultured Lachnospiraceae bacterium | reverse complement strand
TCTCATTCATATTCTCATCGGCACGGCGCAGCGCTACACGAACATTGCGGCTGTCGCTTTCCACGGCTCCGCCCAGAGCGAATAAAACGTTCCCCGATCTTTCGCATAACGATCTGATCTGCCCGATCTTCTCTTTGAGCTCCTCCTCGGTGATATCCTGCACGATAACGGAAAACTCGTCTCCTGCCGCCCTGAATATCTCCTGCTCCTTAAAAACCTTTCTGAGGATATCAGCAGCATTTTTCAGCATTATATCCCCTGAATCATGCCCTTCGAAATCATTGAGCTCCTTGAGTCCGTTCAGATCGGCGAATACGACCCCTACGGATCTCTCATCGCTGTCAGTGGAATTACAGAGCCTGTCAACGTAATTATTCATCTCATTACGGTTCATGACTCCCGTCAAAAGATCCTTTGAGCTTAAGAGCCTGAGCCTGTCAAGAAGGAGATGATTCCCTATCTCCGAACCCACTATGAAGGTCGTGACTTCAAGAGTTTCCTTTATCCTTCCTGCGCGCTGCGGATCGAAATTAAGCGCCCACATATACCCGAGAAGCTGATTCCTGGATTTCAAAGGGAAGAGTACGATATTATGGGCGCCGGCAGAGGTAAGCGACTCATACCATACGGGATTGCGCTCCTTAACGACCTCCATATCCTGCGCATCCTTTGCTATGATGCAGTTGCTCCCCGCTATGGTGGATTCCCAGGACTCTGCGATATCATAAAACTCATCATCTAAATATGTCGCCATCGGAAGAAGGGGAGAATTCTCCGCGAAGTCCTCACAAAGCACATAGCATGAACGTTCCAGCTCATTCATGACAAGGATACAGCAATGCTCTGCATCGCAGAGCTCGCGTATGCCCGCGATGACATCCTTCATTGTGGAGTTGAAATCATTGGTGCCCCTGAGCCTTATGCAGGTATCAAGGACGGAAGATGCAGTTTCGGATGAAATATCCGAAAGCTGTCTGGCGTCAGCCTCCTGGTCGATCTCCATCATGTAGAGGCAGTAGCTTAGACCATCCTTATCCTCTTCCAGAGGAATGAAAAGCATATTGAACCATACATCCATCCTGTCGGGATGGACATATGAATGAAGACATTTTTTTCCCACAGCCGAACGGTAGCAGAAATCCTCGAAGTTCAGATCCCTTGTAAGATAATCGGTATATTCACAGTTGGGAACGAATTTTTCCCTGAGCATCTTCACCCCGGGAAAAGGATGCTCAACCGAATCAATATAAGGCTTATTGCCTGCGACTATACGGAATTTACCGCGTTTTCCGTCTTTAAGCGTCTCAACCGACATTACGCAGGTCATTGCAGACATGCCGTCAACTATTGCCTGAAAATCCATTCCTCTTCTCCTGAAAAAATCCACTACCCCCTTTTATTTTACCCGTTTTTCGGCTGAGTATCAAGGGTTCGGAAATAAACAAAACCCCGGACATATCGTCCGGGGATAATTCTTTCACAGGATCAGTATAGATATCACTTCTTGTTTACAAGATCCTTAAGAGCCTTTCCTGCCTTGAACTTGGGAGCCTTTGATGCAGCGATCTTTATAGCTTCGCCGGTCTGGGGATTCTTGCCGGTCCTGGCTGCTCTCTTAGCTACCTCAAATGTTCCGAAGCCCACAAGCTGGATCTTGTCGCCCTTCTTAAGCTGTGCGCCGACTACATCGGTGAAAGCCTTAAGAGCTGCCTCAGCATCCTTCTTTGAAAGGTCTGCCTTCTTTGCGATTGCTTCTACTAATTCTGTCTTATTCATATCCTCTCCTCCTTAAAACTAGGAATTTATTACTACGGCGGCTATTATCGCACAAATAATGTGATTTGAAAAGCCTATTTAAGCTATTTTCGTGATCTTTTTTAATCCTTCCGGCTTTTTTCCATAAAAATTTTAATTTTTCACCGTAATTTGCTCCAATGCGCCGAAATTACAGAGCTGTACGCAGAGTCCGCAGCCGTTGCAGAGGGTGTCGTCTATCTCTATAGTCCCGTCCTCTTTTTTCTTCACGGCAGGGCAGCCGGGCTTCAGGCACATGCCGCACTTTCTGCACTTATCCGGCAGAGCCTGGACCTTATACGGGTGCTTCACTCCCTTAAGCAGGGCGCAGGGAGCGCAGACTATGATCACAGAAAGCTCGTCCCTGGCAGTCTCCTCCTTCACTGCCCTCTCCAGCCCCTTCGTATCAAAGGCATCCACCTCGACCACATGCTCTATGTTCATGGATTTGCAGACCTTGTAAATAGAGATGGCAGGCACCTCCGTACCGTCAAGGGTTCTGCCCGTAGCCGCATGATCCTGATGTCCCGTCATTCCGGTAGTCGAATTATCAAGTATCATTACCGTAGCCGTGGAGCGGTTGTAGGCCAGATCCTCAAGGGAATTGATCCCGGTGTGCATGAAGGTGGAATCCCCGATCACCGCGACCCAGTTTTTGATGAACTCCTTCCCTCTTGCCTTCTCCATGCCGTGAAGCATCGAAATGGAGGCTCCCATGCAGACCGTCGTATCCACCACGCTCAGGGGCGCCACGGCTCCAAGAGTATAGCAGCCTATATCACCGGCCGCATGTATCCCAAGCTTTTTCAGCACATAAAAGGTGCTCCTGTGGGGACAGCCGGGACAAAGTATGGGGGGTCTGGCAGGTACTTCTGCGGCCTCATACTCCGGCGCCTCTCCCTTAAGCTTCTCACGCAGCATATTGGCGGAATACTCACCCTGAAGGGTAAAGAGCTCCTTGCCCTCACAGGCTATCCCCCAGCTTTTCACATAGCTTTCCATGAAGGGCTCCAGCTCCTCAAAGATGATGAGCCTGTCTACCTTTGAAGCAAATTCCCTTACAAGCTTCTCCGGCATGGGATACACCAGTCCGAGCTTCAGGACCGATGCCTCCGGAAACACCTCCTTCACATACTGGTAAGCCACACCGCTCGTAATGAAGCCGATGCTCTTATCTCCCATCTCCATGCGGTTTATCTCCATGGAAGAGGCATCTTCAGCAAGCCGCTTCTCCCGTTCCTCCACATAAACATGCCTGCCCTTGGCCATGCCCGGCATCATGACGGTCTTAGCGATATTACGCTCATAGGGCTTATCCTCAGGCACGATCCGCTCCTTAAGCTCCACCGTCCCCTGTGAATGCCCTATCCTCGTGGTGGTGCGCAGTATCACAGGCGTATCATATTTCTCCGACAGCTCAAAAGCGAGCTTTGTAAAGTCGTGCGCCTCAGCCGAGTCCGAGGGCTCCAGCACCGGTACATGGGCCGACCTTCCTATAAGCCTTGTATCCTGCTCATTCTGCGAGGAATAAAGACCGGGATCATCCGCCACACAGAATAAAAGCCCGCCGCTCACGCCGATATAGGATACCGAATACAGCGGGTCGCTTGCCACGTTGAGTCCCACATGCTTCATGGAAGCCATCGCTCTGACTCCCGCAAGGGAGGCCCCTATGGCTACCTCAGCCGCCACCTTTTCATTCGGCGACCATTCTGCGTAAACCTCCGGATACTTTACCAGATTCTCGGATATCTCCGTGCTCGGCGTGCCCGGGTATGCCGCC
>CACZNY010000225.1 GCA_902782655.1 uncultured Lachnospiraceae bacterium | reverse complement strand
CAGATAAAGCTCAGGCACAATTCAGCCCTTAAGGAAATGAAAAAGCTTCTTTCAAAGAACGGGAGCGGCGGGATAATCCGTTTTCAGGTCTGATACGGAACAGGACTTCGGCAGAGGAGGAATATAAAAAAGCAATGGCACTTAGAGAAGTCAGGACTATGGGGGATCCCATACTGGAGAAGAGATCCAGGGAGGTCACCCATGTAACGGAAAGAATGAAAGAGCTTATCGACGATATGTTTGAGACGCTTTACGAGCAGAATGGAGTCGGTCTTTCAGCGGTACAGGTCGGAGTATTAAAGAGGATAATCACCATAGATATCTCCGAGGAGGGGAACGAGCCTGTAGTCATGATCAATCCCGTGATAAGGGAATGTGACGGAGAGCAGGAGGGCTATGAGGGATGTCTTTCGGTGCCCGGCAAGACTGGGAGAGTGAAGCGTCCCTATCATGTGGTGGTGGATTTCCTCGATGAGGATCTCAAGCCTCACAGCATGGAGGGGGATGAGGTCTTTGCCAGATGCATCTGTCATGAGTGCGATCATCTGGAGGGAAAGCTTTATGTGAGCCTCGTGGACGGCCCTCTTCAGGATGTGGATGATGTGGAAGAGGAGCAGGAGAAGAGGACAAAAAGGAAAAAGATGAGGGTTGCAAAGGGGAGATAACCATGAGGATAGTATTTATGGGCACTCCCGATTTTGCGGTGAATACGCTGGACGCCATATATCAGGCGGGTCATGAGATAGTACTGGTCGTGACACAGCCGGATAAGCCGAAGGGCAGGAGCGGCGCGCTTCAGATGAGCGATGTGAAGAAGTATGCCGCGGAGCATGGCCTGGAGGTCTTCCAGCCCGTAAGGATAAGGGAAGAGGAGGCTGCAGAAAGGCTCAGGGAATGCGGATGTGAGCTCATCGTTGTGGCAGCCTTCGGACAGATACTTACAAAGGAAATACTGGATATGCCGAAGTATGGATGTATAAATGTCCATGCTTCTTTATTACCCAGACTTCGTGGAGCCTCCCCCATACAGACTGCGATACTCGAAGGGGATAGGGAGACAGGGGTCACCATTCAGAGGATGGGAGAGGGGCTTGATACAGGAGACATCATTTCCGCAAGAAGCATACCCATTGAAGCTTCCGATACCGGCGGAAGCCTTTTTGACAAGCTTGCAGGGCTTGGGGCCTCACTTGCGGTGGAGACCATAGCTGCCATCGCTGAAGGAAGGGCAGTGTATACCCCTCAGGACGAGGGCAGAGCAAGCTACGCAAGGAAGATAGACAAGTCAATGGGGCATATTGACTGGACGAAGAGCGCCGGTGAGACTGAGAGGCTTGTAAGGGCGCTTGATCCATGGCCCTCGGCCTTTACCTTTATCGGGGGAAAAATGCTCAAGATATGGAAGGCCGAAGCAGGTCCTGCAAAGGAGGCTGCTCCGGGGACCGTAGCGGAGATAAAAAAGGACGGGATCACTGTTTCCTGCGGTGAGGGATCTCTGATCATAAGGGAGCTGCAGCTTGAGGGGAAGAAGAGGATGAGCGCACAGGCCTTCCTTCTGGGGTATCCTCTGAAATGCGGCACGGTATTGGATATTCAGGATTTTTCTGATAATATGATACAAACGCCAAAAGTCTGAATGGCGTTTGAACTTGTTCAAAAAGCCATTTGACTTTGGGCGTCGTTGTATCAAAACAGTGATTCAGTACTTTTGGCGTCTGAATCATCTGATAGCGCAAAAAGACACAGGAGGAGACGGATATTTCTTCTTTTACTGATAAACCTTTTTATGTATGTATCGCGGTCCTTATTACGGTCCTGCTGTCCTTTACGGGCTGCAAAACGGAAGGAAGCGGCAAAGACCCGGGAAACGGCAAGGCAGGATCTGATGCGGGCTCAACGGCTCAGGCAGAAGAAGAGGCTGAAAGCCGGGCCGCAGAGCCTGCCGCAGGAATGCCCTCCATGATTCCCTGTGCTGAAGATGAAAGGGAGGCAGAACCCTCCGGAGATGAAATGGATACTTTGAGTGAAAACGAGACCCTCTGGACGAAGGCAGTGCCCGGAGATGAACAGTTTGACGAATATATGCCTCTTCTCAAAGATAAAAGAGTCGCTCTCTTTTCGAATCACACAGGCATTGTCGGTGATAAAACCGAAGGGAGCGCAGCCCGGAGCCTTACCGGGGATCCGACTCTTATCCCCTTCGGCAGGGACGGTAACGGTGAGGCTGTAAAATACGGGCAGCATATACTGGATGCACTGATAGAGCGCGGAGCAGACGTTACTGCTGTATTCAGTCCCGAGCACGGCTTCAGGGGCACTGCGGATGCCGGGGAAAACGTGGAAAGCTGCGTCGATGAAAAGACCGGCATACCCATTATATCCCTTTACGGCTCAGGCCCTGAATCCCCCGCTAAGGAAGATATGGACCGCTTCGACACTCTGGTGGTGGATATGCAGGATGTCGGTCTTCGTTATTACACCTACTACATCGCGCTTTATTATCTCATGGATGCCTGCGCCCTTCGCGGCAGGGAGGTGATCATCCTTGACCGTCCCAATCCAAACGGCTTCTATGTGGACGGACCGATGCTGAAGGAGGGCTATGAGTCGGGGGTAGGCAGGCTTCCGATCCCCGTGGTATACGGGATGACCTGGGGCGAGCTGGCTATGATGATAAACGGTGAAGGCTGGCTTGAAGCCGGAAGAAACAGCCTTAAGCTCACTGTCATCCCCTGTAGAAACTATACTCACCATTCCAAAACGGCGCTTATCCGTAATCCTTCCCCCAATATCAGGGATATGAGGGCAGTGTATCTATATGCCTCAACCTGCTTCCTTGAAAACACTGCTTTTTCCGTGGGAAGAGGCACTGACTGTCCCTTTGAGATATACGGCAGTCCCGCTGTCGGGGAGGCGGAGGGATTTGATTTTACATTCACGCCTCAAAGCATGGACGGCGCCGCAAACCCTCCCTTTGAGGGCCATCTTTGCCGCGGCAGGGATCTCAGAGATATTCCGATCGAGGATATATGGGAAAAAGGAGTCGATCCGGAGTATATCCTGGATGCCTACAACGCCTTTAAGAATGCGTCAGCGGCTTCGGATTTCTTCGGTGTTCCTGACAAAAAAGGCCGATACCTGCTGGATCTTCTGAGCGGCTCTGACGAATTGAGGAAGCAGATCATCGCGGGAGAAAGCGCAGAGGAGATAAAAGCCTCCTGGAAGGAAGATATAGAAGCCTTTAAGGAGCAAAGGAGGCCGTATCTTCTTTATGAGGAATGAATTCCTCTCCTTCCGGCACGCAGGGCCTCCTTCCTCAGACTCCCGTTCCGGCTGAACTTATGAGCTGTATTGAATATAATATGAAACACCTGTAAAATAGAGGGGTATGCCTGCCTTTATGAACAGCAGGGAGGCTATGAAGGCATGGGGGAAAGCAGGGAAACCATTATTCATCATGAATGAACAGAGCATTGTATATACGAATGATAACTGCATAGGCTGCAACCGGTGCATCAATGTCTGCAGCGCCATCGGCGCCTGCGTCTCCGTCGAGGTGGACGGCAAAGCCCGTATCCATGTGGACGGAAGCAGATGCGTCGCCTGCGGAAGCTGTATTGATGTATGCGTCCATAATGCCAGGGAGTATTCGGATGATACCGAAGCCTTCTTTGAAGATCTGAAAAAGGGCGAACCCATCTCCCTCCTTCTTGCTCCATCCTTCAAGGCCAATTTCCCTGAGGAATATGAGAATGTGATAGGCGGCCTGAAGGCCCTGGGTGCCCGCAGGATCCTAAGCGTTTCCTTCGGAGCTGACATTACAACCTGGGGATATCTCAACTACATAGAACGTTACGGCTTCACGGGCGGGATCTCGCAGCCCTGCCCCGCAGTGGTCTATTACATCGAACGTTATCTTCCCGAATTGCTGCCGAAATTATTCCCGGTCCAGAGCCCTCTCATGTGCTCAGCCATATATGCAAGACAGGAGCTCGGCATCACTGACCGGCTGGCCTTTATCAGCCCGTGCATTGCCAAGAAGATGGAGATCGAAGACCCGGAGAACAAAGGGCTTGTACAGTATAATGTCACCTTTGACCACCTGATGCGCTACGTCAGGGAGCATGGCATCAAGGGAGATCCGTCAAACAGCGAGATCGAATACGGACTCGGCTCCTTCTACCCCACTCCCGGGGGACTGGCGGAGAATGTGCGCTGGTTCCTGGGTGACGGGGTTTACATCCGACAGATCGAGGGGGAACGCCGTCTTTATGAGTGGATGCACGAGAACGCCTCAAGGATCCGTGACAGCAAGACGCCGTTTCTTTTTATCGACGCCTTAAACTGCGAGAAGGGCTGCATCTGCGGAACTGCGGTCGATCCTGAGAAATCCAGGACAGATGATGCGCTATATGAGCTTTTGAATATCCGCGAGGCCTCAAAACGCGCTCAAAGCGGGATGGCCTGGTCAAGGCCGGACAGTCCGGAGGAAAGGCTTGAGCATTTCAATATGCAGTTTAAGGACCTTAAGCTTGAGGACTATCTCCGTGGATATACCGACCGTTCATCGGAATGCCTCTGCAGCCTCCCAACCGATGAGGAGCTTGATGCCATCTTTGTCTCCATGAATAAGATCACCCCCGAGAGCCGCATGATAAACTGCACCTGCTGCGGATACGACAGCTGCGTCCAGATGGCGACCGCCATCCATAACGGCTTCAACCACCGGGAAAACTGCATCTACTACGAAAAGACCATGGTCCGGGAGCTTGAGATAGAAAAATCCGTCGCCGAAGCGGCCACGAAGGCCAAGAGCTCATTTCTGGCAAATATGTCCCACGAGATCAGGACTCCGATCAACGCGGTTCTTGGAATGAACGAGATGATCCTTCGTGAATGCCGCGAATCCAACATCATCACTTATTCGGAAAATATCCGCAGCGCCGGGGACACTCTGCTCGGCCTCGTAAACAACATCCTCGACTTCTCAAAGATAGAGGCCGGAAAGATGGATATCACTCCGGTAGAGTACGATCTCTCCTCAGTCATCAACGATCTGGTAAATATGATACAGGTACGTGCGGATAATAAGGATCTTCTGCTTGCTCTGGATTTCGATACTTCCATACCGAAGGTGCTCTTCGGCGATGAGATTCGTATAAAGCAGATCATAACCAACCTTCTGACTAACGCGGTAAAATATACGGAAAAAGGCACGATAACCTTCTCCATAAAGTATTCAAAGACAGATCATCCAAACTTCATCACTTTGGATGTCAGCGTAAAGGACACCGGCATAGGCATAAAGCCCGAGGATCTGCGGCTGCTTTTCGAGAAATTCAGCCGTATCGAGGAGGAGCGGAACCGCAATATCGAAGGTACCGGTCTGGGCATGAGCATCACCCAGAAGCTTCTTGAGCTGATGGGCTCCTCACTCAAGGTGCAGAGTGAATACGGACGCGGCTCCGAGTTCTCCTTCTCCATACGGCAGAGGGTGCTCCGCTGGGAGCCGCTCGGAGATTACCAGTCAGCCTACCAGAAGCTTCTGGGACAGCGCAAGACCTACCACAGGGCTTTCTCTGCTCCGGAGGCCAATATACTTGTGATCGATGATACCCCCATTAATCTCATTGTTTTCAAGAGTCTCCTGAAACAGACTCTCATAAAGATAGATACAGCCTCAAGCGGTGATGAAGGACTGGCACTGTCCTCGAAAAAAAAGTATGACATCATCTTTTTTGATCATATGATGCCTGACAAGGACGGGATAGAGACCTTACACGAGCTTAAAGCCCAGGGCGAAAACCCCAATCTCTCTACCCCCTCGATCTGCCTTACGGCCAATGCAGTCTCCGGCGCCCGCGAAAAATATCTTTCGGAGGGCTTCGACGACTACCTGACCAAGCCCATCGATTCGGAGAAGCTGGAAGAGATGCTGATCGCCTATCTTCCCGAGGACAAGACCCGGCTGTCCAAACCGGAGCCCTCTCCGAAAAAGGCTCTGAAGGAAGAATTACCGGATGAGCGCTTCAAGGCTCTCGCCGGCGTCTCCGACATAGACCTTTCCGCCGGAATGGAAAACAATAAGGACGCTGACAGTTATTTTGAAAAGCTCCGGATCTTCTACAGACTGATCGATGAGAATACGGTACTGCTTAACAGCTTAAGCGAGTCCGGCAATCTTGAGAACTACTCCATAGGGATCCAGGCACTTAAGAATTCCGCACAGCTGATAGGCGCCGGGAAGCTGGAAGAAGAAGCCGGACACCTTGAGGCTGCCGCTGAAAAAGGAGATTCGGCTTTCATAAGAAACAATCATGCTCTCTTCATAAAGCACTACAAGGCTTTGCAGGCCACGCTTGCCGGTATGTTTGAATCCTCCTGAAGCACCGTCAGCAGGGAGCATGATAAACGTGTCCAGTAAACGGAGGAGATCGGAATAATGTCAGATTTGAAGGATTATCAGGAACGATGGTATGACAGGGTGGTCGCAGGCGCT
>CACZNY010000224.1 GCA_902782655.1 uncultured Lachnospiraceae bacterium | reverse complement strand
TCTCCCTGTAAAGTCTGTCAGTATATCTCTCAGCCTTCTGTATAATTGCAGAAACATCTTGCTCAGAGATTCCGAATGCCTCTGCGGTCTTTTTACGATTCCTGATCTTAACAAAGTGCTCTGCTACCTCCTGCTCATAATCCGGAAGCATCAGCACTCTCCACCTTGAAGTCCTTACAGGGTCATTTCCATCCGGATCCAGTCTGGCAGGAGCAATTTCTTCAAATCTTTTCAGAACCGCTTTTTGATCATCATTCAGATTTCTTCTTACTACACACTTGATTCTGTAGTCCATCCCATAATAGGCCTCTGCTATTGAGGCAGCCATTGCAGCCACGGTATCACTGTCGCCGCCGAGAGAAACCGCATTCCGAACAACATCTATTATATCCCGGCCTTCCAGGAATGCGATGATCGCTTCCGGTACACTTCCCTGACATGAAACATCAAATGTATATTCCGGTCTGATTTCATCGCAGGTTCGATCAAGATCATAGCCGAACTCTTTTTCTATGTATTTCTTTATCTCCGGCTTATATATCCCCGTTCTGGCCATATAAACTGCAGATGCTATAGCTTCAGCTCCCTTGATTCCTTCAGGATGATTATGAGTTACAAAAGCGCTGATCCTCGCCGCCTTTCTGACCGAGACTAAATCATTGAAAAGCCATGCAACAGGTGACACTCTCATGGCAGATCCGTTGCCCCAGCTATTATATGGTTCACCACCTGTCCTCAGCCACACGAGAAATCTGCTGCCATATCCTGCCTCCGGATAACGAAGACCCCATTTACGCATACCTACCTGAAACCTTGATGCCAGATTTTCCTCATCATTTCTGTCCGAAAAAGTGTCTGTTCCATTGTCATATTCAAAATAGTTCATAATCGACTCTGCAACAGCGATCGTCATCACAGAATCATCGGTAAACCGCGATTCATCTGACAGCATCTGAAAGCTCTTGCTTTTAACGTTATTATGCTCATATATGCTTCCTACCAAGTCTCCAAACAGTGCACCGTACATGTCATCGTCTCCTATTTATTATTAAGCAAATCAGTAAGAACAAGTGTATCTTCTATATTAATCGGATCATCGGGGTCATAGCTGAACTCTTCAAAATTCTCCCTTTCAACAAATACTCTGTCATCTTCTGACATTGAGTCTACCTGCTCAAATTTAGCAACAGTTGTATGAGCATCGCATCGGCCATTGAAATACATTTCTGAATAACTGTCAAATAACTTCTTTGCAATATCCATAACCACACACTTTACTTCATGCATATGCTGCTGCATTTCATCTAAGTCCATTATATGCTTTCCGTAAACTGCATCGATCACATGAAAGAATCCGTCATATTTTTTATCAGCACGGCACCCTTCAAAGCTCACCATAATACCCGCAGCCTTCATACACCCGGTTGCGATTGTTCTGCATTCCATATCGGATATCTCTGATTCCCCCCGTGGTACTCCGATACTTGCTGAAAAGTATGAAGCTTCTCCGTAAAAACTATCATAATGTATCCTGTACCTGACCGGGGCCTTCAGTATTGGAAAGTATTCCATATATGTAACGGCAACACCGTCATAATACATAGATTCGTCGGGTTCATACTCAGCCGTACGTATTCCTTCATGTGTCAGAAACTGTTGTATTGTCCCAGCTATAAGCTTAAAATCGTATTTTTTTTCATAATTTATTAATAAATCTGTGTTCATTTTGTTTCCTCGCTTTGAGCTGTATTATTCTGCAGAAGAAAAGTTCAGATACGGAAGTGCAGTTATCAGACTCATATACCCGGTAAAAAACTGTTCTGTATGTACTGCATACACAGAGTTATTTTTCTCAAATGATACTTTTTCTTCTGTTTTTTCAATAGTAGCTATCAGCATATCTGGGCTGAGAAATGCTCTTATCGCATCACTGTCGTACGATACTATGATAACACTCTCTTCCACAATATTTTTGCAGAGACTTCCTGTAAGACAGCAGCAGAGTGCATTGTCAGATACCCTGCTGATCTCACCTGCTATATGGTCTTCTTCTTCATCATCAATAAAGAATCGCTCTTTTATTACGAATCCGTCTGCAGCATCCGGTTCAAATATATATGTGTGCTTCTTTGGTTTATCATTAAACTCAATATTCTCAACACATTCCACTGCAACATAGTCACGATGCTTTTCTAAAATGATTTCCCTGGTTGAAAAATCCGTATCAACGTTCACGAACGCCCGTGTTCCCAGGAATGTATCTTCTTCATACACTTCATAGTCTGCGGAAAAATCCGGCAGAAAATTGTCAGGGTCTGTTGTGAATGATGATACCTGAGATTTATTAAAAGCGTTCCAGAACTCGATTTCCATTACTCTCGTAAAATCCGAGGCTGCCGAACGAAGTTTTTCCAGTGCATCTGATACAATACCTGCGTCCAACTCCGCTTCTTCAAGACCGATGACTGCATTCCATATTACAGAATCGGAACCTTTTGGCAGATCAGACTTTGTGATCACAACATCTTTTGTGCTGTATTCACGGGCAATTTCATCATATTTAAAAGCATTCTCTTTCTCACCTTTAAATGACATCAGCCTTGGGGTTTTGAACTCCACTTCAAGTGCGCAGAACCCTGATGCGTGGTATAACAATGAAAATTGTTGTGACAGATCATCTCTCAGATCGCTTTTCATGGCAAAACTGAGTGTGATCTGTTCATACGAGTCTGTTATTTTGCAGCATTTATCAGGTATTCTTCTGAGCTTTGCGAATTCCTCGAACAAGTCCTTCTTCCCAAGCAGCTTATCGCGTTCACTCTTCTCAAGCACTAATTCTTCAATAGTGTCAGACAGATGCATGTTTTCAATTCTCACTTCCTTCATATGATGTGTCCTTTCTGTCATCAAAACCGGATGATTCACTCATTTCATATTATTCTGCATATCTTTCCAGCCCTTTATCTATTAATACATTCTCATCAAAGAACAGTTCCGGAAGAATCTTTACAACTGGCTCAGAAATGCTGTGTTCTTCATTTTTTATTACATGAACCTCAAAAGTCTGTCCATAATCCGCTGACAGACTTGCCATTATATGCTCATATGTCTTGCATCCTGTGTCATTTTCACCATACACAAGTATCAGCCGTTTGCTGTCATTGATCCCAGTCATATTAAGCATTATTTTTATCGCTTCGCTGTATGCATCTCGGTCATCGTCCTCTTCCCCGATTGCGGGCAACGGAAGATTGCTTAGCAGGAATGCATCAAAGATCCCATAGTCCTTTCCATACGCTGCGGTCATTGACGCACCGTCAGAGTGTCCATAGTATAATACCTTTCTTTTTATTCTATCGATCTGCTGTTCCTCAAAGTATTCACACAGCATCCTGACCGCATCGTCCAGTGGATCCTTCCACTTATATGAACAGAATGGGTTGGACGACACGACCACCGTTATACCATGCTTTTCTGCAATGTAGCTCGCCATATTAAGATACTTATTGTGATATCCGAAAACAGTTCCGTCTCTCCCCACTTTTACAAACAGCACAGCATTCCTTTTTTCGCCGTAAATGAAACCATAGCAGATCTGATATCCACACACTTCCCTGTATATGATCTTATCATATCCCTGATCCCTGCCATTCCTTCTGAAATACCTGTACTCTTCCGGAGATCGTCTTTCTATATTTCTGAGCTCATTTTCAACCCTGCTGCCGGGATAGAAAAACCGTAAAACAGTTTTATAAACCAGAACATTAGGGCAATACTCCTTGTACGATTCCCATATGTAACTGTCATCGCGGCCTGTGCATTTCAGCAGGCCTGCGGCAATGGCCGGTGACCTTGAGATTCCCTCATCACATGATATGCATGCATATGAACTGCTTGAATGATCAAGAAAATCAATAATAGCTTTCACATCATACTCAGTAACAGCATCTGATTTTTTTTCGTCTTCGGTATCAGCAAAATGAAGCACAAGTACATTAGCGTTCTCTGCAAGTGTATCGTATTTATCACTGCTGCTGACTATTACATATGCACAATTATCATCAAATTCGCGTTCTATGGCATATGCCGGCTTTACTATGAACTCCATATCTGAAATCATTACAATCTCCCTTCATGTATGTTATCACGGTCCGTACTCCTCCTTCTCATTTGATCCATAAGTGAGTATATCAATTCATCATCCTTAACATACTCGCATTCAACCCCTTCTTCGGAACTGATGACTTTTAAGAAAAAGGACTTTCCTATTGTTATTGTTTCTGCAGAATTAACCTGCTTGACCAGCAAATATTCATCATTGTCATAATGATATTTTTCCATTATCAGAACCTTCAGACCGTCTGAGAAGGTAACCAGATCATTTTCATTAATGCCACTACACATTTCTCCCCCCTTTACCTGGTTCTCAACCCATGTATTTCGCAGGAATCTTCATCATACTCATCAGGCAAAAACAAGTATGCTGCCAGGTCATCCAGTATTCTTTCACTCCATGGCCCGCAGATACCGAATAAAAGAATAGTAATGCAGAGCATAAGTTCCGAACCATATAGCGCAGGCATCATTGTACTATCTGACATAATATATCCCCTCGAGCCAGCAGAGCTGACCATGATATCTATCGTCAGCACAAATAAGTCGGTGCACTTTGAGAAAACAAATATCTTTCTTTTCCCTCTGAGTGCAGCAAAGAGTGCCATACATCCTAAAGCGATATACAAGTAGAAGTAATCACTTTCCTCAATCAGATCATTGCTCTGAAGATCATAGACAATTTCTGCAAAAACAGGCAGTGCAACTGCAAATCTGTTATAAGTCTTACATCTGATAAGAGCACTGGCAGCTGCTACGTAGACTATGCTTATTATTATATTTAAATAAGCTAAAGGCATATGACCTGTATATCGGATAACGATCAGTGCTGAGCCCGCACATAGAAGTACCTGTGCCAGTCTTATCCGGCGCATATAATACTTTGAGCTCATGTATTCATGGTCATTAATTATCCCGTCCAGGTGATTCTGCCATCTGTTAACAGGGAATAAAGAACTAACTGCCCCATACGGTAAAAGAGATATGATATAAGCCGGAATGATCAATTCTGACATATATAGGATCCTGAAGATATCATAACTGCATTTCAGAGGATCCCAACTGATACCCGGACAGAACAGAACTTCATAGATACTCATCAGCGGGATACCGATCAAGAGCAATCTTGCCGAATCAATATCCCCCAATGCCAGAAATACAACTGAAATCATGCATAACAGACATACTATGATACTTGTCTTCATTCCGCTGATGAAAACAGTATTCCGGTTCGTTACAAAAGGAAACGCAGCTAAACAATACAGCACCAGAACTGCAATCATTGACTCAAGCCGCTGAAGTTCATAGGATCTGTGCGTGATTTCCCTGTCCTTAATTAAGAGGGTTATAATTTCTTTTAAAAGCAGACAGCTCCATCCGGCAGAATAGGCAATTACCAGCTTTTTCTCCGGGATTATCGCTGCATATTTCCCTGCGTAAAGAGATATCGATAATCCGGCTGCAGCTATCAGAACAGGCATTATTCTTCTCATATTATTCATGTGTTTATTTATAAGCATATTCATCTTCATCACTCCATTAAAAAAAGTTGAACTTCATTGAATTTGATAAGTTAAGGACAGTTCTCAACAATCATAGCCACAATAATCATTGTTCCCATGCCCAGTATTATGAATACTCTGAATCCAATCGAGAGCAGCCTCTTTAGTATTGCCCACCCCAGTTTTAAAAACGGAGAAGCAATTGATACAGATATCATCACTATTACAGCAAAAATTATAGCTAAGAACATCTCTACACTCCTATATCCTTGATTTACAGTGATAGTTTTTCATTTATATTCTAAGCTCCGGTGCTAAACTGCAAAGGGGGCATTCAGGGGCAAATAAAAAGACCTTGTCTTCTGAAAGACACGGTCTCCGGTTCTTATCCTGCTATTTCCGTTTTCTGCATAATAGTCTTAAAAGCTATAAGCAATACTCAGCTCCCCTCCTATTTCTTCTATTCCTTTGATTCCGCTTCTTTTATGTAATTCTGTGTATAGTTCCAGGATCCTTCTAATCAACTGTCTGCTCTCTTCCTTTTTCTGTACCGGCAGGTCTGAATAGCTGTCAATATATTTTTTGCGGGTATCCTCCCAGATATCATCGATCGATGAAGCATTCATTCCTGCTTTTATAGGGTCAAGCTTCCTGTTCACATAATTATCTACGCATTCTTCCAGCAAAAACAAATATGCGGCTCTTAATGATTCAAATTGCTCTTCTGCAAGGTTTTCTGCATATTCCCTTTTACTGTTTATATTTATTACCCTTTTGTATTTCATATACTGACATCTGCCTATACCCCACCATATTACATGAGGTTCTGCCCCGATATGCGGCTCTTCTTCGATCATTGCCGGCTTTTGGATCGGAAAGTCCATATCGAGTCTGTACCTTTTGGCGTCTGTATACCTGATTCCCTGCCTCTTTAAAGCATCATAGTATATCATAACCGCCTGATCAAAATACGCTGCTGATTTTTCAGGATCCTCTTCGTAACGGCCCAGATAATATAAATCCGTGGCAATTGTTATGTCACTTCTTATCAGGCTGATCTCTTTTTTCCTTGTTTCTTTATCCAGATATTCAACGGCCTTCAAACGATACTCTCTTGACATGTTATGGAACAGCACCGCATTGTCCAGCAGCTTTTTATTGGCACCGAAAAACTGCACTTTATTACTGGCTTTATATGCATATTTTGCCATCTCCTGATAGACTGCTCCTATATTACTGTATATTCTGCCTGCAAGATCTATAGGATATTTCCATGCTTTGAAGTCAGGCTTTTCCATTTTCATTTTTTTAAGCAGCCCATTCATCAATTCCTTGCAGAATTCGGCGTTAATGATGTCGTACCTTTCCCTTATGCTTTCATACTCCGGCCCGTTATCAAAAGAATAGTAAATATCAAACATTACCGCAGCAGCGCTGACATACAGATCCTTTCTTAGCCGTACAAGCAGCTCCCACCTGTTTTCATCATCCTCACGCTGAGAGATCATAGTATAAAGCAGGGCATTTGTTGAGTTGATCAGCTTCCAACTTTTATATTTATTTTTTTCCTTTTTTGCTGCCTTTTCCCTTTCACTTTTTCCCGCCAGCAGCAGTCCATTATAATGCGATATAAGCGTATCTTCGAGTTTTTCTATTTCATCCCAGATGTCAAACTGCTCTTCGTAGCCAATATTTGTTCCAAGTCTGTAGAGATCAGCATCAAACCCACAGGGTTTACTGCGATTGATGATATCCATGAAAAAGTAATAATAATATGGCATCAGCCTCATTTTTTCTGTTCTGGTGTGATTGCTTTCATCCGGATAGAACGATGTTTCGCTGATAGCATCTTTTAATATGGATTCATTTTCATTTTTTTGTGCAATGCTTTTTTTCTTCGCTTTAACAGACTCATTTTCCAGAAAAACATTAGCTGCATACCTTGCTGCAAGAAACTGCATATAACCTATATGTGAAAACTCAAAGTAGCCATCAGCTTCCCGGACTATACCTGTATTGGCCAATATAATTGCGCGTCTTATTGCAGTCACCCCTTCAAATACCGGATCATCAATAGATGCAATAAGATCAACGCCAAATCTCCGTTCATCTTTCTTCAGCAGCCTGTATGCCAACGATGGCAGTACTTCCGTAAAGAATGCTGAATTATTGTTATCAAATTCCGCATGTGCACAAAGCATCTTTGTACGGGTATCGAAAAGATCATAGTAATTGCGGATCCGCTTCAGGTCGATGTTCACGCCATACTGTTCAAATGCTTTTGTTTCTCTTTCATGGTCCCTAAGAGCCTTATCCAGCTCCACCATTTCGTTGAAATAACTTACTACAAGAGGCGTTGTCGGCTCAGGGAATTTTGCAAGGATATCTTTCAGTTTTTTGTTGTGAGTTACTTTATTGAGATCAAGCTCCTTCAGTTTGATGTAAGCACAATTCTGTAAGTATGTCGATTCACCTATTATTCCGCTATTATTAACAAATATTCCGGCGTTTCGGGTAAAGAGGATGAAGTATACCACATTACCTTCAACGATCTTACCATTTACTTTTTTTTCAGTATGCCCCATGCGGGCAATTTCATTTATCTCATCCGCCAGGCGTTTATATAGTCCGGGATATACCTCATCTATGCAGTCAATCAGTATTACCAGCTTATCATTTTCGTCATGCTTTGCCTTCTCAAGCAGAATACTGAGTTTCTGGTCATCATACATTTTTTTTCCGCCAATCATATATCTGCATATATATGTCAGCAATGAGTTAGTACCGTTTTCTGAATAAATAGCATATGCCGGAATGGTAAAAGAAACGTTTTTATTGTTTACCAGTTCCATGCATACGCTATTGGCACTATATGTTTTTCCGGCACCCATTCCGCCTTCAACGATGGCAAATGTCCGGGAATTATTATTCTTCTTCTGATCTATGTATTCATCAAGAATGTATTCTTTCAGACTGCCGAATTGCACATCCCCGCATTCTCCGCCGGGAAGCAGTTCGTTATTGATCCTTATCACCTCAGAGCTGAACTTAACAGCCATTCTCTCAATATAATCACCATTCCAGATTACTGTCTGCTTGGTTTTTCCGTGCACATACCGCTCTCTGCCGCTGTCTTTTTCCCATTCACGATATGCAATATCGCCCTGGCTTTTTGCGTTTTCTTCATTGTCCTCTTCACTTAATGACCTGTTGTACTCTCCTATCCATTCAGAATTGATTCCGTACTGTCTCAGGCTATTAAGGTTCTGTGACTGTATTTCCCATTCGATTTTATTTACATTCTTTATTTTTTCTGTAAAAGAGTAAACCAAATAGCTTTCTATTACTCTTTTGCCATTTTCATCTTCTTTTTCAACCGAAGTTGGAACCGCATCAATTATCAGACAGTCAAAATCCGCAAATACCGTTTTATTCAGGTAAGAAACGGATTTGCTTATTGTGTCGGAAAAGTCCTTAACTCTTTTTTTCTCACTGACAAGCTCCGGAATAATGGTTATCAGATCCAGACCGGTACTATCATCATAGGGAAGACCATTTACTACCATATAGTTGAGAATAACAAGAGGCCAGATTGCTCCTACTGCGACCTTTGTTAACGAGTCTTTTATATGGAATGTCTTATCGTAGCTTCCATCAATTATCCGGATAGTTTTTTTATCATAATTAAATACTATCTTCATCAGCTTTTATTGAAAAATTACCCGGATCTGTATCATTCATTAAAGCGCACATGATTTTATAAAGGTCTTCATGTTCATCTCTGCTGCTCTTTGAAGATACTATATTGGCATTGTTTCCTGTATTTTCATAAACCCACTTATTAACATGTATATACTCTCTGACTGTGAAACCGGCAGAAACTTCTTCTAACTGATTTTTATATATGAAAATCCCTTCCAGCTCAGATCCGCCTGTTTCTTCCAGCGTACGGAACCCACCAAAAGCAGCAGTGAATGTATCATCGTATATATAATAGATTTTGTCATACTCAGCATTGAGTCCGACCGGTGGAAGATCGATGACAAGGATCTCATATTTCGAATCATTCTTTCTGCAGCACGTATACTTTTTGATTGAGATCTCATCCTCGGAGAAAGGAAATATTGCCGCAAAT
>CACZNY010000223.1 GCA_902782655.1 uncultured Lachnospiraceae bacterium | reverse complement strand
CCGTGACGGATGCCTATACGATAAGGGTTTACGAGCCGGTGCTTTCATCAAAGAAGGAGACCCTGCTTCCGGGGGATACGGCTTCTGTAACGCTCATGAATACCGGGGAAATGGATGTGAGCTGGATATCATCAAATGATTCCGTGGCATCGGTATCAGGAACAAAGAATGCTGCAAACGGCACCTCCACAGCAGTCATAAAGGCTGTCGGGAAGGGCGGAGCAAAGATCAGGGCATATGTCGGAGGGAAGGCCTATACCGTAAGCGTTACCGTGACGGAGCAGACCCCCGTCCGGACTCTTGGAAGGACTGATGCCATAAGAATAAATGCCTTCCAGCCTGTAGCACTGAAATACGACAGTCAGGTCTTCAGGCCTTCGAAGGCGGTCGACTGGTCCACTGTCTCCGGAAAGAGATGGACGCAGGATATAAAGGGGAACTGGACGGATCCGACACAGACTGTCACCATAACAAAGGCGGGGAAGGTAGTGGGAAACACCACTACAGACGATCCGGTAACTGCGGCAGGTACTGACATAAACGGCAACGAGGTAACCCTTGAGATCACTGTAGATGCCATTCCCGTAAAAACCGATATCTATCTTAACGTGGGGCAGACTGTCACCCTTAAGCATTCCTTTGTGAAGGGCTCGGATAATATCGAGTGGAAATATGATGATAACTGTATCAGCATAGCAAATGCTGATAAGGCAAAGGTTAAGATAACCGGAGTTTCCACAAAGACCGCTTCTGCCGGTGAAGCAAAGCTTACCTGCAGATACCGGGACGTGATATATACTACTTATGTCCATGTGGAGAAGCCTGATGTCACAGTAAAGGGTGATCTGATAAGACGCAGTCCGAATAACTACAGCTACAGCCTGATCCTTGAAAAAGGAGAGAGCTTTGACATAGAGCAGAAGCTTGTTGCTCAGAATGTAAACTGGAAGAGCAGCAGTAAGGCTAAGGTCTTTGTAAGTGAAGCGGGCGTTATCTATGCAAGAAGCAGGGGAAGCGCCACTGTTTCCGGCAAGGTGAACAATAAGACGGTAAAGATAAAGGTGACGGTGTATTGACGGGATATGACAAAGCTCTTATAGGATTTCAGTCCTGAAACTCAGAAAATGTAAAGGAAAATGGCGGGGATTCCCGCCGTTTTCTTTCTGCTGCCGACCCGGTACATCCGAATATTGATTAACCGGTCATATCCCTGCCTGCATTTCCTTCTGCCGCGTCAGAAAATCCTGCCGCAGCCCGCTGCGGTCTCGATTTTTTTCTTACAGAATGAAAATGATTCAGACGCCAAAAGTACTGAATCACTGTTTTAATACAACAACGCCCAAAGTCAAATGGCTTTTTGAACAAGTTCAAACGCCATTTAGACTTTTGGCGTTTGTATCATGAAAATGCGATCTGTGTGATCAGTTTAAAGCAGGATTGGTTTTTCCTGCTCCAAAGGCAGAAGCGGCCTCGTTGAGACCGCTTCCTGGAGAGTTAAATTGGGGGAGAAATAGTTTTTTAGGATGTTTTTCCTTCAAACTATGGGTATATTATATAGGGGAAATGTGTTCAAACAGTGTTTTTCATATGTCCAAAAAATGAAAGAAATATTAAATAAAAAAGGATTTTTTGTAATATATGCGCTTGTGGGAGCGGTATCGGGGGTGCTTTTGAATACCCTTATATTGCGGAGTCCGCTTCCGGAATTATTCCCCGCATACAGTGAAAGCTTCAGCGGGAGGCTTTTTTCGACAGATATTGTCACCGGGATATTTTTGTACTGCATTCTGTCTCCCGTGACAGAGGAGCTTTTATTCAGGCGTCTTGTCTATGACCTTTTATACAAAAGTCTGGGATTTCCTGCCGCGGCTTTGATCTCATCGCTTCTTTTTGCGGCATATCATATGAACATGATACAGGGGATATATGCCTTCAGCATGGGAATGCTTATCTGCGTCCTGTATCACAGGGATCACAGGATGGGAGTGCCCATAGCGATGCATATCGGAGCCAATCTTGCCGTGTGGCTCCTTGCAAACAGGCTGTAAGCTAATCACGCGGGGGAAGGAAGCCCCTCACGGCGTCTGTCTGAAAGCTTTTCGCAGCCGGGCAGGTAAAAGGAACCTCCCCGCAAAAAAACATCCGGCGAAGAGCCGCCGGATGTCCTTATAAAGCCATGTCAGTTATTCTTTGCTTCAGCTTACTGCCTTATTGATAATGTCCTGCATGATGGCATATGCCACGATGCTGAGCCCGAAGATTCCGAAGAGGAGATAGAGTATAGCTGAGGATGAGGAGGCCTGCCCCATATTCTGCTTGATAACATCCGATCTTTCACCCATTTTGTACAGCCAGTACCATGAGTAGATGCCGCAGGTAAGAATGGTAAATAAGATGACAAGACCGCCGTTGGTGGCATTGGTCTCGCCTGAGAGGCTGTTGATCTCTTCATTCAGGACATACATCCAGTAAATACCATAAATGCCGCATGTTATGATAGTCAGCACGATGCACAGACCGATGCTCCTGTAATTGCCTCCCATCATGGGAGCTGTAAATTTCTGATAGCCTCCATTATTGTAATCTGTCTGGCCGTAGCCGGGCTGGCTGTAATTTGGCTGGTTATAATTCTGCTG
>CACZNY010000222.1 GCA_902782655.1 uncultured Lachnospiraceae bacterium | reverse complement strand
GTGAACGATGATTACGAGACCGGAGCAACGGTCAAGAGATTCTTTAAAGAGGCTGATCACATAAGGCTTCAGCCTGAGAACGATTACATGGATCCTATAATCGCAAGAGATGTCACAGTAGTCGGAAAGGTTAAGGGAGTATTCAGATACTTCAACTGACAAAGTCAAAAACAGTCCGGCCAGCCGGATTGTTTCATTCCACTGTGCAGCCAATTTCTGCATAGTGTTACGGCGGGCATTTGAGTTGTTCTCATCAGCCCGTTTTTTATGTATACTTTATAAAGTTTGAATTGAACGGCAGAGAGGGCGAACCCTGTTGATACTGAGAAAAGAATACAAAGAACATGATTATCTGATAAATAAATATGGCTCCTTCAAAGAGGCAAAAAATGATAAGGGTCATGTGGATGAAAGGCGCTATGCCGGCACTCTTAAGTCGACAGCGAGAGGGACTCTGATCATGGGTATCTGGAGTCTCATAAAGTCATTTATGGGAATGCTGGGTGAGAATGCAAGTGCGTTTAAAGCCAGTGGAGCTCCGGCCTTAATAGCCATTTTTGGAAGTGTAGTAGTATTTGCGGTGGTTTTCGTTATCGGAATATCGCTCAGGTTCATAATATGCCGGGGTGCCTGCAGGGAGGCTGCGAGCGGGAAAAAAAAGAACGGATATATTGTATGTGCAATTATGCTCTTGACTTACGGAGTATATGCCGTGGCTTATTTCATTTATCAGGTATTCAGTAAAAATGCAGATGCACAGGATATCCTTAAGTTTGTTTTTGATGTTACCTCATTCGTTATTCTGTGTGAGTTGATAGCTTCCGCATACAGATTAAGAAAAGTCAGAGACGAGCTGGAGGATTCGGAACCGGGAGGGAGTCTCTGATGCAGATGGACTTTCACTATTATGCTACATATGCTGCAGCTTATCTTGCCGGATACAGCCATGAGGAAAGCATGGTCATATGCTATAGTGCGCAGTTTGTGGATGAGTGCAGCAAGACATATCTAAAGGGCATAAAAGGGCCGCTTTCAGCTGCCACCACACAGCTTCAGGAGGAGATGGCAGATGCCAGGACGGATATGCTCGGCCTTCAGGATATAACGAGGATATGGGCCTCATTTCATTTCCTTCCCCGTGATCTGCACAGGAACCCTAAAGTGCGCTGTTCACGCGCTTACAGGAGAAAATACCGCCTTATATGCGGTCCAAACGGGGATCTTGCAGCTGAAACGGTCAGGCTTGCCAGGGGAAAGGGTCTTGAGGCGGCCGGAATTGCAATGCACGTTATTGCTGACACATGGGCTCACCAGTACTTCGCCGGAACTCCTTCCGTTGTAATAAACAATGTAAACGAATATTTCTATGAGATCATCTGCAGGGATGGCAGGAAAGAGGAATATAAAATCAGGTTTAATCATAACCCTGCTACAGCGGATAATATTGAGAAAATGGAATATACCAATACGGTGTTCCAGAACAGTGAGAACTCCGTGATGAATCTTGGCCACGGAAGAGCAGGGCATTTTCCTGACTACAGCTTTGCAAGATACAGATACATGCCGGCATGGGCTGATTACAATGAAGTAGTCAAGGACAATCCTGAGGACTACAGTCTGGCTTTTGCACAAATGATCTATGCTCTGAAGTATCTCCGGGGAGATATAGAGGAGTTTGTTGTAGAAAAATATGACATGGATACCATGGCTCCATACAGGGATGAGATCCTCGGTATCCTTTGTAAAAGGCAGGTGGATGCCTGCGCTGACTGGAAGGCCTTCGGAGAAAAGCTATCAGGATGCCCGATCGAAGATTTTGATATAAATAAATATAAGGATGAATACCTGACTGCAGATAAAGACAGCAAAAGTAAAACGCTTATCGGCAGATTCATACTGGCTGCCATGTCACAGAAGAGCATGGTGACTAACAGAATATACAGGTCCGGCAACAGAGCGGCCGGTTATTCGATCGACATCGGCGGGAAGGGATTCAGAGGTATAAAGGACTATGCAAGACTCCTGCAGGAAAGGGAGGGCGACTGATGAGTAAGCTCCAGAGATTCAATTCCTTCATGGGGGGACTGATCACTTTAGCGTTCGGTTATGCCCTGTATATGGCTCCGTTTATGGGGGTCGATATGATCTCAACTGTCATGACCGCTACGCTTCTGCTTCTTGGAGTCAGAAACCTGTATTTCTATTTCTCGATGGCCAGACACATGGTAGGAGGAAAGAATTCGCTGATTTACGGAATAATTCTGACAGATCTCGGTGTGTGCGCATATATGATGCAAAGCTTTCCTTCGGTATATATCATGATCTATCTGCTTGTGATCCATTCTTTTTATGGCGCAACTGATATCATGGTAGCTTTGCGGGCCAAACGTCTGAAAAGCAAATCGTGGAGGATAAAGCTGCTTAC
>CACZNY010000221.1 GCA_902782655.1 uncultured Lachnospiraceae bacterium | reverse complement strand
TGACCTACATATACTCGTCGACTAGTTTGTCGAAGGTTCCGTTTTCTTTTATTTTTGTAATGGCTACGTCTATGGCTTCTTTGAGAGCTGCATCGCCCTTCGGAAGGGCAATGGCGTATTCTTCTATTTCGAAACCGAAATCCTCACCGTTCAGATCCTTTATCTTGTCAGGATAATTAGCTGCGAAAACCGCTGCGGGATTGCTGTCTACTATAACGGCATCGAGCCTTCCGTTTACGAGGTCGTTCACTGCGTCTACGGCCTTATTGTACTGCTGATCAGTGGCGCCCTCTATCTCTTCGATGATGAAATCTCCGGTGGTGCCGAGCTGGCAGCCTATGGTCTTTCCTACGAGATCGTCATAAGTTGCGATATTGGAATCCTTTGCCACGAGCACATGCTGTATGGCACTGTAGTAGGGTACAGAGAAATCAACGGACTGCTGTCTCTCCTCCGTGACTGTCATTCCTGCTATGGCTGCATCTGTCTTTGAGCCTATCGAAGATACAAGTGAATCAAACTCCATGTTTTCTACCACTATCTCCACTCCGAGCTCTTCTCCTACAGCCTTGATAAGACCGATATCAAATCCGTCCGGCTGTCCGTTGTCTCCTACATACTCAAAGGGAGGAAACTCCGCATTGGTCCCGACGGTAAGCACACCGTCCGAAAGACAGGGGGAAGCTGCACCTGATGAACCGGAGCCGGCATTTGAAGAACCGCATCCGGTAATGGAAGCAGTAACAAGGACCCCTGTAAGCAATAAGCTGATGATCTTTTTCATAAATCTAACCTCCTTTATTCACTGATATCAGATTGCGTTGAATGATGATACCATACTATAGCATATCCTGCCAAACGATTGTAAAAGGGTCAATCAGGGAAGCGTTCCCTGACTGGCCTAAAGAACCTTTGATAAGAATTCCTGGAGACGTTTTGACTGGGGGGAATTGAAGATCATGTCAGGGGTGTTCTCTTCCATGATTATGCCCTCGTCAATGAACATCACACGGGTGGCGACCTCTCTCGCGAAGCCCATTTCATGGGTTACAATGACCATTGTCATGCCGCCGTCTGCCAGTACCTTGATCAATTGAAGAACCTCTCCCACCATTTCCGGATCCAGGGCGGAGGTGGGCTCGTCGAAGAGCATCACCTTCGGATGCATGGCTAAGGATCTGGCTATGGCTATCCTCTGCTTCTGTCCGCCGGAAAGAGAGGCGGGATACACATCGGCCTTGGAGCGAAGATCTACCAGATCAAGGAGAGAGATGGCCTTTTCATATGCCTCTTCCTTATTCAAAACTCCAAGCTTTACAGGAGCCAGGGTGATATTTTCGATCACGGTCTTATTGGCGAAGAGGTTAAAGCTCTGAAAGACCATGCCCATGTGCTCACGCACCTTATTGATATCGGTCTTGGGATCCGTGATGAGATTTCCCTCGAAAAGGATCTCGCCGGAGGTGGGCTCCTCCAGAAGATTCAGACATCTTAGGAAGGTGCTCTTGCCCGAGCCCGAAGGTCCTATAATGGCGACCTTCTCGCCTTTGTCTATTTCAGTCGAGATATTATTCAGCACCACCTGACCGTCGAAGGTCTTGTAAAGATTTTTAACGCTTATCACTGCGTCTCAGCCTCCTTTCAAAAACCCCGAGAAGGAGAGTGAGGGCTTTTATTATCACAAAATATATGACAGCAGCTCCTATGAGGGGCATGAAAGCTTCATAGGTGCGGCTCGATATCTGGCTTGCCGTGCGGGTAAGATCCGAAAGGCTCACATAGCCGACTATGGCTGTCTCCTTTATCAGGGTTATGAATTCATTGCCTATGGGCGGGAGCACATTCTTGAAGGCCTGCGGCAGCACTATTTCCTTCATGGTCTGTGCCTTTGTCAGGCCAAGGGATCTGCCGGCCTCCATCTGTCCCTTATCCACTGCCAGTATCCCGGCTCTTATTATTTCCGAAACATAGGCTCCGGAGTTGATACCGAAAGAAAGTGAGGCGACCAGCACCCCGTTTTTGGAGGATGAAAACACTATGAACCACATTATGAGGAGCTGAAGCACCGAAGGGGTTCCTCTTATGATGTCCACATATGCGGTGGCAATGTACCAGAATACATTATGCTTCCTTCCCTTGGGGGGATCAGAGAGCTTCATGAGCGCCAGCAGGCAGCCTATGATGATGCCTATTGCCCCGGCTATCAAAGATATCTGCAGAGTGACGCCAAGCCCCTTAAGATAAAGGATCCATCTGTCCTTTGCGATAAAAGCGTTATAAAACTTTGTTTCTATGCTATTCATTTCTGTTCCAGAAATCCATACCTTCCATATATTTTTTCAGCTCACCGGTAAATACCTCGGCTCCCTTACGGTTTACATGGATCGAATCCCCGAAGAGGCTGTTTGGATACACGACGAGCTCCGGGAGCACCTCCATGTCCGGATGTCTGGAGGCAATATCCCTCATGTATGCAGTAAAGCCATCAGCGAATTCCTGATGGAGAGCATCAGCCGAAGCCTGGTTTATCGGAGGCTGGGCGATGATGACATTGACATTATTCTCATCCAGCATATCGATAAGCCTTTCATAATAATAGACCACCAAAGGAGAATAATCAAAGGTTTCATGGCGGACCTCATAGGTTTCGCCGTCATCTCCGTCGGCGCTGCCGAATTCACAGTAGCCGAGATCCGCCCTTATGGAATTGAATTTATCAAGGTTTTCCTGCTTCCTGCCGACAAGCTTTGACTCGTACATCTGGGCCAGATACTTGGAAGGGAGCCTCAGCCTGCATGACAGCATATCGGGGATCCGGCCCTTACAGGCTACTATGGGATCCTTTGTTTTAAGTCCCCTGAAGTATACCTCAGCGATCTCATCTGCGCTCAGGAAATTAAAATACAGTGTCTGATCCCAGTTG
>CACZNY010000220.1 GCA_902782655.1 uncultured Lachnospiraceae bacterium | reverse complement strand
GT
Organism: uncultured Lachnospiraceae bacterium; assembly: GCA_902782655.1. Lineage (GTDB taxonomy): Bacteria > Bacillota > Clostridia > Lachnospirales > Lachnospiraceae > NK4A144. The sequence continues at coordinate 6,257 of CACZNY010000220.1, read as the reverse complement.
CATACCTGAAATAGCCGGATACCGTAAGCGGCCGTGCTTTTGTCGCTTACCCTAAGGGCTGGCTTCGCGTTACGGGATCGGCTCGATACAGACTGTGTCAGATATAAAATGGCATTTTATGGATGAAAGACGAGTTTTTTGGGTTTTAACAGATCGTTTTTTAAGGAGAGACAATGAACAATAAAACCTGGCAGCAGACCGGAAAGGGACAATATGCTTTAATGGATGTCCCCTATACGGGATATAATGAAAGACCAAACCGTCCGGCAAAGAGGGCCGGGGTGATACCTCTGTTTTTTGCAGGCTTTGCGGCAGGCATCCTGCTTGCTCTTATAATTTATTTTGCTGCGTTCAGATCTCCGAATTCTCTTGCTGCGTCAACACAGAAGAAGATAGGCCTTTTAGAATCTGTGATCGATAAATACTACATGGGTGATAGAGACGAGGTCTCAGAGGCTGACGGGATTTACAAAGGCATAGTGGGTTCTCTTGGTGATAGGTATGCAGAATATTTTACCAGAGATGAGCTTAAGCAGAGCAGGGAGGAGAATGCCGGGGAGTTTTCAGGTATAGGCTGTACGATCGGGATGGACCGGGATTTGGACATATGTTATGTGGCATCAGTCATGAAAGGGTATGCTGCAGAAGAAGCGGGGATGAAAGAGGGAGATTATTTCCTTGAGGTAGACGGTGAAGATGCCACAGGATGGACATCCGCCGAGGTTGCTTCTCATGTAAAGGGTGAAACCGGAACGACGGTAAATATAAAGGTGCTCCGGGGAACCGAGGAGCTGGAATTTACGGTCAGGCGTGTAAAGGTAGAGGTAAATACAGTAGAAGCCAGGATGGAGGATGAAAAAAGAAAAATAGGTTACATTCGTATCCTGGAATTTGATGAGATCACAGTATCGCAGTTTATTGAGGCAAAGAATGATCTTGAAAAGGAGGGAATGAAGGCTCTTGTGCTGGATCTGAGAAGCAATCCCGGAGGTCTTGTGGATTCCTGCGCAGATATAGCCTCCCAGATGCTTCCAAAAGGGCTCATTGCCTATTCTGAAACAAAGGACGGGTACAGGTTTGAATGGGAATCAGATGGAAAGCATGAGATAGATATTCCCGTAATCATTCTTGTAAATGATAATACTGCTTCGGCAGCGGAGATACTTACAGGCGCCATGAAAGACTATGACAAGGCAACTGTCATGGGAACCAATACCTTCGGAAAGGGGATAATACAGAACACTTACGGATTAGGAGACGGGACTGCAGTTGAATTTACCGTAGGACAGTATTATCTTCCCAATGGTGAGACCATTCATGAGGTGGGGATCAAGCCTGATATAGAGGTGGAGCTTGATGCTGAGGCTTACCTTAAAGACGGGTCGGATAATCAGCTTGAGGCAGCGCTTAAGGAGTTGTCAAAAGGAAGATAATTTATTATGCACCTGTCGCATTTTATGATATAATCCTCTGTTAGATGTGCATCTAACGGAGAGGATTATATCACTATGGAAAAAGAAGAATTTTTATCGCTGTACCGGCATTCGCTGGCACATGTTCTGGCAAAAGCAGTAATTGAGATTTTCGGAAAGGACGTACAGTATGCCATAGGTCCGCAGATAGCGGACGGCGCATATTATGATTTTGTGCTGCCCAGACCCGCGTCTCCGGATGATTTTACTGCCATTGAGGAAAGGATGAGGGAGATCCTTAAGCGAAAGGAGGCCTGGACAAGAAAAGAGGTTTCCAAACAGGAGGCGCTGGAGCTTTTCAAGGATCAGAAGTACAAGGTCGAGATAGTAAAAGATCTTCCCGAAGATGAGACAATAAGCATTTATTATACGGGAGATGATTATGTGGATCTGTGCAGAGGACCGCATGTTGAGAATTCGACCGAACTATTGCAGACCGCTTTTAAGGTCAAGGCCGTTTCTGCAGCCTATTGGCGTGGGGATGCTAAAAATGACTCGATGCAAAGGATATACATCTATGCATTCCCTTCAAAGGATGAGTTAAAAAAGCATCTGGCCTTTGTTAAGGAGGCGGAGGAAAGGGATCATAAGAAGCTCGGACCCGAGCTTCAGCTGTTCATGTTCCACGAAACCGCTCCGGGCATGCCATACTGGCTTCCCCGGGGATGGAGAATGTACCGTTCCCTTGTGGAATACTGGAGAGATATCCATGACAGGAACGGTTATCAGGAGATATCCGCTCCGGTGATCAATAATAAAAAGCTATGGCTCATATCCGGACATTGGGCTCATTATCAGGATAATATGTTTATAGTGCCCGGAACGACATGGACACCGGATGCCGATGATGTGATGGCGGCCAAACCCATGAACTGTCCCAATGCCATGAATACATATGCCCGCACGAATCACTCATACAGGGAACTTCCCATCAGATATAATGAGATAGATATGGTACACCGCAAGGAGAAGAGCGGGGCTTTGAACGGGCTCTTCAGGGTACAGGCATTCAGACAGGACGATGATCACACTTTTGTATCCGTTGCGCAGATAGAGGAGGAGATTGAAAATATAATTTCTATCGCCGATGAGATCTATTCCACCTTTGGAATTACCTATAGGGCGGAGCTTTCCACAAGGCCTGAGGATTTCATGGGAGACATAGAGGACTGGAATCAGGCAGAGGCAGCTCTAAAACGCATACTGGACAGAAAGTACGGAGAAGGCGGTTATGAGATAAACGAAGGCGACGGAGCCTTCTACGGACCCAAGATTGATCTTCAGATCAAGGATGCCATAGGACGGGAATGGCAATGCGGTACGGTGCAGCTGGATTTCCAGCTTCCGCACAATTTCGGTCTTACATATCAGGATCAGAGCGGAAAGATGGTACAGCCTGTGGTGATCCACAGAGCTATCTTCGGCTCCTTTGAGCGGTTCATAGGTATACTGATAGAGAATTTCAAAGGGGCATTTCCCTTCTGGCTTTCACCCTATCAGGCAGGGATAGTGCCTATCAGGGTCGAGCACAATGAGTACGCGCTGGAGTTAAAGCGCATACTTGAGAATGCCGGGGTAAGGGTTGAATGCGATACTGCTGACAAGAATATGAATGAAAAGATCAAGGAATATAAGAATCTTAAGGATCCTTATATTATAGTCGTCGGTGATAAGGAGGTAGAGGAGAGAACGGTCTCCATCAATATAAGAGGTGTGAAGCAGCAGCTTCACGGCGTAACGATCGACCAGCTGGTGGCTATGTGCCGGAAGATGAATGAAGAGCATCTGATAGAGCTCATCACCTCGACGGATGAGATAGGATAGATTTTTATAAAACGGGACAGGTTGTGAAAGCGGCCTGTCCTCTTTGTTACAGAAAGAAATAGATTTGCCTGAATTTTAATCGGGGAGGGGAAAGTTAATGGCACAAAGAACAGATATTCACAAAGTACTGATAATCGGATCGGGTCCAATAATAATCGGACAGGCCTGCGAGTTTGATTATTCCGGCACTCAGGCCTGCAAGGCGCTTAAAAGCCTGGGATATGAAATAGTGCTGGTAAATTCAAATCCCGCTACCATCATGACTGATCCGGAAACAGCTGATGTGACATATATCGAGCCGTTGAACGTGGATCGTCTGACACAGATAATCGAAAAGGAAAGGCCTGACGCCCTGCTGCCGAATCTTGGAGGACAGAGCGGACTTAATCTTTGCGCTGAGCTGTACAAGGCCGGCGTGCTTGATAAATACGGCGTAAAGGTCATTGGCGTTCAGGTGGATGCAATTGAGCGTGGAGAGGACAGGGTAGAGTTTAAGAAGACGATGGACAGCCTTGGCATAGAGATGGCCCGTTCCAGAGTTTCTTATTCAGTGGAAGAGGCATTGCAGATAGCTGAGGAGCTGGGTTATCCCGTGGTTTTGCGCCCTGCTTATACAATGGGCGGGGCCGGCGGCGGCCTGGTGTATAATAAGGAGGAATTAAAAACCGTCTGTGCAAGGGGGCTGCAGGCATCCATCGTTCATCAGGTACTGGTGGAGGAATGCGTATCCGGCTGGGAGGAGCTGGAGCTTGAGGTGGTTCGTGATAAGGATAATAATATGATCACGGTATGCTTCATAGAGAACGTTGATCCTATGGGCGTACATACGGGTGACTCCTTCTGTACGGCGCCTATGCTCACCATCTCGGAGGAGGTACAGAAAAAGCTCCAGGAGCAGGCTTATAAAATAGTGGAGCATATAGGGGTGATAGGCGGAACAAATGTCCAGTTCGCGCATGACCCCAAAACCGGAAGGATCATAGTTATCGAGATTAATCCGAGAACCTCAAGGTCATCGGCGCTTGCTTCGAAAGCGACCGGCTTCCCCATAGCGCTGGTATCAGCCAAGCTTGCAACGGGACTTACCCTTAAGGAGCTTAAAGACAGTGTATGGGGAGATCTTTCACAATATAAGCCCGGCGGTGATTTTGTTGTAGTCAAATTTGCCAGATGGGCATTTGAGAAGTTTAAGGGAGTGGATGACAAGCTCGGGACACAGATGCGGGCTGTGGGCGAGGTCATGTCCATAGGAAAGAATTACAAGGAGGCTTTTCAAAAAGCAGTAAGGTCTCTGGAAAAGGGCAGATACGGTCTGGGACATGTCGGAGGATATGATACTCTTACGAAAACGGAGCTTCTTCACAGACTGGCAGTCCCTAATTCCGAGAGGCATTTCCAGATGTATGAGGCTCTCAGAAAGGGCGCAACCGTATCAGAGATATATGATGCAACTCATGTAAAAGAATATTTTATCGAACAGATGAGGGAGCTTGTAGAGGAGGAGGAAAGGCTTGTGTCCCACGTGGGAGAGCTGCCGCCCGATGATATGCTCATACAGGCAAAAAAGGATGGTTTTTCAGACCGGTACCTTGCAGAGATCCTGGGCATATCCGAGGATGATATAAGAAAAAAGAGAGAGTCTTTAGGAATAGTGGAAGTATATGATGCAGTTCATGTATCCGGCACGGAGGACAGTGCTTATTACTATTCAACATATAATTCGGATAAGGGAGTGGTGCAAAAGGGCAGCGGGAAAAAGAAGATCATGATACTGGGAGGAGGTCCCAACCGTATCGGGCAGGGCATAGAATTTGACTATTGCTGTGTCCATGCTGCCAAAAGCCTTAGAAAACTCGGATTTGAGACTATCATAGTAAACTGCAACCCGGAGACTGTTTCTACAGACTATGATACCTCTGACAGACTCTATTTCGAGCCCCTTACCCTTGAAGACGTGCTTTCTATCTATGCGACAGAAAAGCCGGACGGGGTGATCGCTCAGTTTGGAGGACAGACACCGCTGAACCTTGCGGCATCTCTTAAGAAAAACGGTGTGAAGATACTGGGCACTTCGCCTGAGGTCATAGACCTGGCAGAGGACAGGGATCATTTCAGGAATATGATGGATAAGCTTGGTATCCCCATGCCGGAATCGGGAATGGCTACCACAGTAGAGGAGGCCAAGGACGTAGCGGCTGAAATCTCTTACCCTGTAATGGTCCGTCCTTCATATGTTCTGGGCGGACGCGGCATGGAGATAGTTTATGATGACGACCAGATGGAGGAATATATGAGGGCTGCTGTAGGCGTTACGCCCGACAGACCCATTTTGATCGACAGATTCCTGCATCATGCCATGGAATGTGAAGCTGATGCAATATCCGACGGAGAGCATGCTTATGTACCTGCCGTCATGGAGCATATTGAGCTGGCAGGGATACATTCAGGGGATTCGGCCTGTATCATACCCTCTAAGCATATTCCGGCAGACAATCTGGCGACCATTAAGGACTATACTAAAAGGATGGCAGTGGAGCTGGGAGTAAAAGGCCTTTTGAATATCCAGTTTGCCATTGAGGACGGAAAGGTATTTGTCATAGAGGCCAATCCCAGAGCATCCCGGACGGTGCCGCTTGTATCCAAGGTCTGCGGCATAAGCATGGTTCCGATTGCAGTAGATATAGTGACCGGTGAGCTTACGGGAAGACCCTCTCCTGTGCCGGGACTGAAAGAAAGACATATACCGTATTACGGAATAAAAGAAGCGGTATTCCCGTTCAATATGTTCCCGGAGGTAGATCCCATATTAGGACCGGAGATGAGATCCACCGGAGAGGTGCTGGGTATAGCAGAAAGTACAGGACTTGCGTTCTACAAGGCGCAGGAAGCAGCCAAGAGCATACTCCCTCAGGATGGAACCGTCCTTGTATCGCTGAATAAGACCGATAAACCGGAGGTCGT
>CACZNY010000219.1 GCA_902782655.1 uncultured Lachnospiraceae bacterium | reverse complement strand
GCCGCTGCTGCTTTGGTATTCATTCCCTCAGCCATTGAAAGCTCATCTATACTGGCATTCTTTATGCTGTCAATATCACCGAAGTGTCTCATAAGGGATTTGCGTCTGGCCGGACCGATCCCCGGTATATCGTCAAGCACGGAATGAACCTGATTGAGTGATCTGAGTGATCTGTGATATTCGATCGCGAACCTGTGCACCTCATCCTGAATACGGACAGCCAGCTTAAAACCTTCCGACCGGGTATCTACAGGTATCTCCCTGTCCTCAAAGCAGATCCCCCTTGTACGGTGTCTGTCATCCTTGACCATTCCCGCGACAGGAATATCAATGCCGAGATTCTTCAGTACCTCTACACAAATGTTTACCTGTCCCCTGCCTCCATCCATTAGGATCAGATCAGGGTAGCGGCTGAAGCTGTCAAATTCAGATCTTGCTTCATGCGTAAACCGCCTGGTCAGCACCTCCTTCATTGATTCATAGTCATTATTGCCGATGCCGGGCGACAGACGGAATTTTCGATAATCAGAACGTTTGGCCTTTCCCCTCTCGAATACTACCATGCTTCCTACGGAGTCAAAGCCTGAAATATGGGAGATGTCATAGGATTCCATACGGTTCACCTCCGTAAGCCCCAGCCATCCGGCTATTTCCTTAGCTGCCCCTATCGTGCGTCCCTCCTCGCGTTTGATACGCTCTCTCGAGTTTTCCATTATGATACCTGCGTTACGATGTGCAAGCTCCACAAGCCTCTCCTTTTGCCCGATCCTGGGAATAAGTATGGAAACCTTTCCGCCTCTCTTTTCCGTAAGGAACCTTTCTATAACGTCCTTATCCGGCACGTCCATCTCAAGCATTATTTCCCTGGGTACAAACGGAGTTCCGGTATAATACTGTCCCAGAAAATCATTCATTATATCCGAATCCTCGGCATCCTCGGATACATGGCTCATCACATAGTGATCCCTTCCTATAAGCCGTCCTTCCCTCACAAAGAAAATCACTACCACAGCATCTTCCCTGTCACGGTTCATCGCTATAACATCCCTGTCTTCCCCATCGTGAGCGGTTATCTTCTGCTTCTCAGATATCGACCGGACAGCCTCAATGAGATCCCTGTATACGGCTGCATTTTCAAAATCAAGTCTTTCCGATGCCCCGTCCATCTTCTCTCTAAGAAGCCTCAGCACCGGCTCGTAGCGTCCGTTTAAGAAATCCATGGCTCCTTTTACATTCTCGGCATATTCCGCATCATCCTCCCTGCCAAATTCCTGACGGCACGGAGCCAAACACTGTTTCATATGGTAATTAAGACAGGGTCTGTCTTTGCCCCTGTCCCTTGGGAGGCTTCGGTTACAGGTTCTCAGCCTGTATATTTTATTTATAAGTTCTATGGTCTCTCTTACACCGTAGCTGGAGGTATACGGTCCGAAATACTTTGCCTTATCCTTTTTCATAGTCCTTGAGAACAATATACGGGGATACTGTTCACCTACCGTAACCTTGATATAAGGGTAGGTTTTATCATCCTTCAGCATCGTATTATATTTCGGCCGATGCTCCTTAATAAGGTTATTCTCCAGCACCAGAGCCTCCAGCTCCGAATCGGTAAGTATATACTCAAACCAGGCTATCTGTGCCACCATCCGCTTTATTTTTTCTGTTTTCGCAGTCTTTCTGAAATAGGAATGCACACGGTTAAACAGATTCACGGCCTTTCCGATGTAAATGATCACATCATCCCCATCATGCATCAGATAAACCCCCGGCGACTTCGGGAGCTTCTTTAATTCGGCTTCTACTTCAAACTCCTTGCTCATAAAAAGATTGTATCACATTACTTCCCCTTGCGGGGACAATACGTATAACGTATACTGAATGTGATCGATATATTTTCCCGGGGGGGAAGCAGGGAGTCCGGCTCAAAAAATGGAATTAAGACATATCAGATACTTCATGGCCGTTGCTGATGAAATGAACTTCACAAGGGCGGCCGAGAAGCTTAGCATAGCTCAGCCGCCGCTATCCAGACAGATAAAGGATCTGGAGGAGGAGCTCGGGGCCAAACTTTTTGAAAGAAGCCCCCATTCACTCCGTCTTACGGAGGAGGGACTGCTCTTCAAACAGTATGCCGCACAGATACTTGAGCTTGAAAGCCGGTCAAAGGATGATATCTCAGAAATGAGCAACGGTCTGCACGGACGTATATATATAGCCACGGTAGAGGGATACGGACCGCATCTTCTCGCAGGCTGGATAGCGGGGTTTCACAAAACCAATCCCCATGTCCAATACGACCTTTGGACCGGAACTACAGATGAGATAGTCAACAGGATACATAAAGGTCTCTGCGATCTGGCCATAGTGATGGAGCCCTTCTCGGATCCAGGAATTAATTCCGTAAAGGTGCATTCCGAATCCTGGGCTGCCATCATTCCAAGGGATGATCCACTGGCCCGCAGAAAAGGCAGTTCCATAAAGCCCGATGATCTGGTAAACAAAAACCTCATCATTCCTTCAAGGGCTTCAAGAAACGCTGAGTTCCGAAAATGGATGCCAGACCCGGACAAGCCTCTGAAGGTGGTATGCAGGGTCGCCCATCTGATAAATGTACGGGAGCTGGCAAGAGCAGGAGTGGGTATAGCTATTTTCCCCATTGCAAAGGGTGTTATGGCAGAGGATGATAGGGTTGTGGTCAAAAAAATATCACATCCGCTTGCCAAGGCATCATACCTGCTGGTCTGGAGCGGAGAGCGCCCATTATCAAGGGCGTCGGATGAAATGCTCAGGTACATACTGGAAGAAACACCTAAGACAGGAGCAAACAGCAGAAACGGAGAGATGAATGATATCTGTAAATGAAACCGGGTTTTTGCCCTCTGCGGTAAAGCTTGCCATAAGCGACAGCCCCGGAAGCTTTCGTCTGATTGATGATACCGAGGGAAAGCCTATTGATATAGGTGTGGCTGTCATAGATTCGGGCTTTGATGAGACCGCCGGATGCGAGGTGTATCGTTTGGATTTTTCCGGTGTAAGCGCCCCCGGCATCTACCATTTGGAATCAGATGACGGTATATGCTCTGCTGCTTTCAAGGTCGAGCCCCATGTGTACAAGACCCTGAAAAATTCTCTGCTGAAGTCATTCTATTTTCAAAGGTGCGGCTGCGGACTGCAGGAAGAATATGCCGGCTGCTACAAACGTCCGCGATGCCATATAAATCCGGTAAGGATTCTCGGTTCTGAAAAGACGCTGACCGTTCACGGGGGGTGGCACGATGCAGGAGACTACGGAAGATATGCCAGCGCAGGTGCTGTAACCGTAGCCCATATGCTTTACGCATATGAATTGTTTCCCGAAGCCTTCACAGACCGTGTAAACATTCCGGAATCCGGGAACGGACTTCCCGATATATTGAATGAATGCAGATATGAACTGGATTTTTTAAGCGAACTGCAGGATGAGGACGGAGGTGTGCATCATAAAGTTACAACACTCCAGTTTTGCGGCTTCGTCATGCCGGAGGCGGATTTGGCGGAGCAGGTCATGTTTCCTGTGACCAGTATGTCTACAGCTGATTTTGCAGCTGTCATGTGCATAGCTTCAAGGGTTTATGCAGGCTATGATCCTGATTTCGCAAGAAACTGCATACATCAGGCATATCTTGCCGGACAGTGGCTGCTCCAAAACCCTGAAAACACGGATTTCCATAATCCCGAGGGCTGCAACACCGGTGAATATACTGATGACTCAGATATTGATGAACGCATGTGGGCCTATGCAGAGCTTCTGAGAACGGATACTGACACCATGCCTGAGGAAAGGCACCATATAAACCCAATGTCTTCCCAAAGTGACAGCAGGCAGGACAGCTACCTTGCTAATCTGAGTGCCGGTCTTGAACTGTATCTGAAGGAGCATGACCATTCTGACGGAAGAAGCGAAGATGACGGATTCGGCTGGCAGGATGTTTCCTGCCTTGCTGCGGCAGCAGTGATATTTGACCCCGAAAACCATGCCGGTGAAGAGCTTAGGAATAAGATGTCCGACATGCTTCTTGAAAGGGCAAATGCTTTTGTTTCCATGCAGGAAGACGGCTACCCTGTCTCCATGAAAAAGCAGGATTTTGTATGGGGCAGCAATATGGTCGTATCAAATCGCGCAGATATCCTGATCCTCGCAAGTATTGCCTTAAGGAAAAAAGCAGAAAAAACCGGCGAAGATATCAGAGCACTCACTCTTGATATAGAACTATATGAAGAAGCCGCCCTGAATCAGATGCATTATATCCTTGGCATGAATGCCATGAACATTTCCTATGTAACCGGTTTCGGGGAGAATGCTTTCAAGGATCCACACAACAGGGTCACAATAGCCGACGACATAGAAAGACCGATACCGGGAATGGTATCTGGCGGTTCATGCATACAGCTTCTCGATGAAGAGATAAAAAAGATCGCAGATGACAGCACTCCGGCTCAAAAATGCTATTTTGACCATCATTTAAGCTACAGCACTAACGAGATCGCGATTTACTGGAATTCTTCCTTCCTTTTCGTGACGGCATATTTTGACAGATAAGCGGACAGAGGGCGTTGCACTTTTTTTATTGCCCTGCTTTTCCAAAAGATTTATAATTGTATTCGTATTCCGGTTCCGGGAGGACGGCTTATGCTTTTATATGTCGGGTCAGTTTCTGGAGCAACCATATAACAGAAGAATCCCACAGAAGACATGACCGCCGGATTACGATCAACGATATAATGCCATGCCTTTTTTAGGGCTAAGGCATTGCTTATCCGCGTTAAATGGCGGCTTCTGCCGTCTGCGGGGTACAAAAATCAATTCTTTTCAGGAGGAAAAACGTATGGTAAGCAACATCCCAAAGGCAAAAGTAGGCATAGTGGCAGTTTCCAGAGACTGTTTCCCTGCGGAGCTTG
>CACZNY010000218.1 GCA_902782655.1 uncultured Lachnospiraceae bacterium | reverse complement strand
ATGTATTGATGAGATTTTGCGAAATCTCTCATAGGAAAGCTCCGGCTGGTTCTGCTTGATGAAGGCGCCTCTGGTGCGCAGATTCAGTCGGGAAACAGGCTCATCCTTCATATCCCATTCATATCTGACATGGATGAAGCGGACAAAATCACGGTAGGATTCACCAGCACCGATATCGTCACGATAATCTGCTGCAACCCGGCCGGCCGCCTGGTCCAATACGTATATTGAATTTCTGATGAAATTCAATATACTATAATAGCGTTGAGGTATTTGAGGGGGGGTTGGAAACGGCATGCAGGCTTGACGCAGGGGCAAAAAGGAGGAGAAATGAAAGGGATGAAGAGAATCAAGGTATATCATGGATTAAGCCTGATCTTAGCAGCGGGAATATTTTTGACTTCCTGTGGAAGCACCGCCGGCGGGAGTGCTTCGGATGGCAGTTCCGCTGACAGAGAAGTGATCAATCAGGTATCTCTTTTGCAGGGGCTTACCTTTGGCGACTATAACGGAAGTGTTCCCGTAAGCAGGCTTAAAGAGCTCGGAGATATCGGGATCGGTACTTTTGATGCGCTTAACGGTGAGCTGATAATGCTTGAAGGCACGGTTTACAGAGCAGCTTCTGACGGTTCCGTCGAGAAGGTTGCCGATGATGAGACGATCCCCTTTTCCAATGTTACTTTTTTTGATGCGGACGAGGTGATCAGTCTCAGCAGTATTGACAGCGTCAACACCCTGAAGAGCGAGCTTGATAAGAAGGTTCATGAGATCGGTGATAACCGGTTTTACATGATCAGGGCAGACGGCACCTTCAAAAGCATGCAGGTCAGGAGTGAGCTTCCTCAGACTGAGCCGTACAAGCCTTTAGCGACCGTACTGGAAACAGATCAGACCTTTTTTAACTATGAAAACATTAAGGGAACCGTCGTCGGTCTGTACTGTCCTGATTATATGAGCAGTCTTAATGCGGCAGGCTGGCATTTCCATTTTATTTCCGATGACAGAAAGGCCGGAGGCCATGTACTCGATCTTGCCTCGGATGAGCTTAAGGTCAGCATAGACCGGACTGATAACTTTGCCATGGCATTGCCTGACAATGAAATGTTCAATAACTTCGACCTTACCATAGACCAGAGTGATGACATCAAAAAAGTTGAAACGGGTGAAGACTGAATAAATATGATGATTCTCTGAAGGGTATAAAAAAATGAGGATAATGGCTGTAGAGGATGAGGCCATCCTGTTAAAGCAGCTGACCGGCCGCATTCATGAGACCCTGCCTGCGCTTAATTGCGGCGGCGGCAGGGAGAAGATGGAAGAGCGCCTTGAAATGGCAGTGGAGGAAGCACTTGCAAAGATGCCGGAGCTTTATGGCAGCCTTAAAGTGGAGGAGACAGGCAATATCACTCAAAAGGGCTGTACAGTCCGGTTTTCTTACACCTGTGCCGAGGTGGTGCGTGAGGATGTCACGAAGCGGCTTCAGGAGTTTATGGAAGAGAGCTTCAGGCAGGATGTCTGACAGGCTTCCGTCATCATCCAAAAAGGGCTTGCCGGGGGAGGGTTTTCAATAATGATCGGAGCAGGAAAATGAGTGATGAAGCCAGAAATGTGATAGAGGTTAAGAATCTTGATATCAGCTTCAGGATGGCTGCAGGAGACATACATGCCATAAGGGGGGTGGACTTTGTACTGAAGGAGAATGAAGTCCTTGCCCTTGTGGGGGAATCAGGCTGCGGCAAGAGTATAACTGTCAAGAGCATAATGGGGATCCTGCCTGAAAATGCGGTGATAAACTCCGGGAGTGTCATGTTTAACGGTACGGATGGCAGCATTGATCTTCTGAAAAAGGAGCTTCACTGGAGATACAGGAATATAAACGGCTCAAGGATATCAATGATATTCCAGGATCCCATGACATCTCTCAATCCTACCATGACTATAGGGGCGCAGATGGCGGTATCCATACGTGATCATGAAAAGATATCAAAAAATGAGGCGTATACAAGATCTCTGGATCTGCTTCATGAGGTAGGGATCACGGAGCCCGAACGTACCATGGGACAGTATCCCCATCAGCTGTCGGGCGGCATGAGACAAAGGATAGTGATCGCCATTGCCTTAAGCTGCAATCCGGAGATCCTTATCTGCGATGAGCCTACGACAGCTCTTGATGTCACCATTCAGAACCGTATCCTTGACCTTATCCAGAAAATACAGAGAGCCCGGGGGATATCGGTGATATTCATAACGCATAACCTTGGGGTGGTAGCAAAGATCGCTGACTATGTCGGGGTCATGTACGCCGGTAAGATCATTGAATACGGAAACGTCTTTGATATATTCTACGACCCGAGGCATCCCTATACCTGGGGACTGCTTTCGGCCATTCCGGATACCTCCGACGAAAAGGGGGAGCTTTATTCCATCCCCGGTACACCGCCTGATATGGCAAAGAAAATAACAGGGGACGCTTTCGCTCCGAGAAATCCCTATGCACTTGCCATAGATTTCAAGGCTGAACCGCCTTTGTTTAAGATCTCCGGGACTCATTACGCAGCGACCTGGCTTGCTGACGGGCGTTCTCCGAAGGTGGAAATGCCGGATCCCCTTAAGGAGAGGATCAGGCATATGAAGGAAGAAGGTGCAGCATATGCAAGGAACTGAGATTCCAAGAAACGAAAATGTCCTTCTTTCTGTAGAGGATCTTTGCATGTTTTTTGACAGCAGGAGGAGCAGGGTACGCGCCTGTGAGCATGTAAGCTTTCAGATACATGAGGGTGAAACCTTCGGGCTTGTAGGAGAATCGGGAAGCGGCAAATCCACTATAGGAAAATGCATTATAGGGCTGAACAGGCCAAGCAGCGGAAGCATAGTTTTTGACGGGGCAGAGCTTACCTCTGTAAGAAGCCGGGCGGAGTTTAAGGAGAAGGCGAAGGGCATCAGGATGATCTTTCAGGATCCCATGTCCTCACTTAATCCCAGAAAACAGGTTGGCGAGATAATAAGGGAGGCTCTTGTACTGCAGAAGACCGCAAAAAGCAGGGAGGAGCAGAATAAGACCGTTTCGGATATCCTTGAGAAGGTCGGTATCCCGGTGGAATATATGAACCGGTATCCGAAGGACTTCTCCGGAGGACAGAGACAGAGGATAGGCATTGCAAGAGCCCTTGTAGCAGATCCCAGGCTCATAATCGCTGATGAATGCATTGCGGCGCTTGATGCATCCGTTCAGGCGCAGATCGTAAATCTCCTTTATTCCATCAAGAAGGAGACGGGAATGTCTTTTCTCTTTATTTCCCATGACCTTTCAATGGTACGCTTTCTGTCGGACAGGATCGGTGTGCTGCATCTGGGCTATCTTCTTGAGACAGGCACCCCTGATGAGATCTTTGATGATCCGGTACACCCTTATACAATAGGGCTTCTTGACGCGATACCAAGACTTAACCCTGTGCTCCAGACTGCCGGAGAAAAAGCCTATGACAGGGCTTCCTACGGGATTGATTACGGGATCGGAGACTGGCATGTGATCACACCGACACATAAAGTCTGGTGTACTGACAGTGAATATGACCAGTGGAGGAAAGAAAAATGAGAAGAGGGAGCTTTCTTATATCCATGATCGTTATCGCTGTGTTTCTTTTTTGCTCATGCGGAAGCTTACCGGATGAAAAAGAGGAGCTTAATATTGCCATTATCCAGTCCCCTGCTACTGCTGATCCGCAGCTTTGCTATGATAGTGCTTCCGCTACGGCTCTTGCCTTTTGTACAGGAAAGCTTTACGAGTATGACAGGAACGGAGAGCTGATCCCCTGTCTTGCCGAAAGCTATGAGCTTTCTGAAGACGGCTGTACGTATACCTTCCATCTGAAGGAGGGGCTTAAGTGGAGTGACGGCAGTCCTATGACCGCAGATGATTTTGTCTTTGGGATCCAGAGGCTCGCTGATCCCGATACCGGCAGCAACGCGGTGTATCTTCTGACGGAAAGCTGCACGATAAAGAATGCAGGTGCCGTAACACGCGGCGAGATGCCGGTGAGCAGTCTGGGGGTATACGCTTCAGATGATAAAACTCTTGTTATTGAGCTTGAAGCTCCATGTGCTTTCTTTTGCTCTCTTTTAACGAAGTGCAACTTTGCCCCGTGCAGCAGGGATTTTTTCAGTGCGGTGGGAAATGATTACGCAAGCAGCGCCGATACGGTACTGTACAGCGGACCCTATATAATGGACAGGTATGAGCCGATAGCCAAGCAGATACACTATGTTCCGAATCCATATTATACGGATGCTGAAAAGATCAGTCTTAAAGGTGTGACTCTTCAGGTGGTGACAAACGTTCAGCAGGCCATTATGTGTTACCGGACGGGAGATATGGACGTGACTCCCGTCAACGGAGACTATATGCAGCTTGCGGAAGGTGATCCTGAGCTTCAGGTGTTTCCGAAGGCTTCCAGCTACTTTATTTTCTTAAATCAGCAGAAATGCCCGGAGCTAAAAAACAAAAATATCAGGATGGCTCTTTCAAAAAGCATTGACAGGAAAAGTATTACTGATAATGTTTTAGGAGCCGGGGCTTCACCTGTTTATTCCCTGATCCCACAGGGGTTCTATAAGGAAACCGGCGGGAATGATTTTGAAGCTGACAAGGAACGGTATAAGGAGCTTTTGGGTAATGATCCGGAGGAGGCAAAAATGCTCTGGGAAAAGGGGCTTAGGGAGCTTGGGATTTCAGGCTTTTCACTGGAGTACCTGTATTCAGGCAACCGGAGCAATGTAGCTGAAGCTACGGCAGCGCAGATGATGGACACTCTCCCGGGGCTTGATATAAAGCTTAAGCCCGTACCGTTCAAAGAGTATATCAGACTCCAGTCCACCGGTAACTTTGAGCTTTCTTTTTCCGGATGGATAGCGGATTATATTGATCCCACGTCATTTCTTGCACTTTTTCTTTCCACAGGCGGATCAGGATACTATGATCCGCAATATGATGCTCTCTTTCAAAGGATACAGAGCTCGGAATGTGTCATGGATCCCGTCATACGTGACAGCCTGATGCATGAGGCGGAGGATATGATAATGGAGGATGCGGGAATGATCCCCATCTATACAGAAGGAAACACCTTTCTCGTTCATAAAGGGGTAATAAACTTTTATTATGATCCGATTGGACTTTGTATGGCCGGTGAGCTGGCAAAGGAGGCTGAATAATGGCGCGGTATATAGGCAAAAGAGTCATTATCTCTTTAGTAACGCTTTTTGTGATACTTATCATCCTTTTTCTGCTTCTTCAGATGATGCCGGGGTCACCCTTCAATGATGAGAAGCTTTCAGCTGAGCAGGTGGCAAAGCTTTATGAAAAGTACGGCCTGGACAGGCCGGTTGCGGAGCAGTTTATCCGTTATGCGGGGAATATGGTAAGAGGCGATCTGGGTGTCAGCTATGCCCTTTCACCCAATACCCCGGTAACGAAGCTTATAAAAAACCGTTTCCCTGTCACAGTGATGATAGGAATTTCAGCTATGATCTTCGGGACGCTTGCAGGTCTTATCCTCGGTTTTTTAACGGCTTTTTTCAGAACCAAACCGTTAAATCTGATATACAACGTGATAACGCTTCTTGGTATTGCCATACCTTCCTATATTTTTGCAATGATTTTTTCCGATTATCTGGGCTACAGGAGCGGGCTTCTTCCTCTGTTATATGATTTCAGATCACCTGTGATATCATCCGTAATGCCTGTCATGGCCATGAGTCTATCGGTCATGGCGGTCGTTGCAAGGTTTTCCCGGTCTGAAGCAGGCGAGGTGATGAGATCGGATTATGTGCTTTTTGCCAGATGCCAGGGACTTTCAAACCGTACCATAATACTTAAATACGTATTGAGGAATTCACTGATGCCGGTATTGACTGTGATGGCAGGCCTTCTGGTAGGGCTCCTCACTGGATCTCTTGTGATCGAGCAGATGTTTTCGATCCCGGGAGTAGGAGGTCTGCTCACAATGGCTATATCCGTCAATGACTTCAGTGTAGTGCTTGCCCTGAGCTTTGTGTATTCGGCATTGTATATAGCGGTGATGCTGATCCTTGATATATTGTACTGCATCATCGATCCGAGAGTACGTCTTGGAGGCACTGAGAGATGAAGCCTGAAGCAGACAAGGCAGAAGGTACCCCTTTATGACATACGATGAGGAGGCAAAGGATATGACATCAGAGGCTGCTTATATTCCGAAGAAGGAGGATTTTGTTCCGGCTCCTGCCTCAATGAGGAAAGCTGTATCGGCTGAAGCCGTGAGAGGGGTGAAATATGAGACACTGAAACGCTTTATCGCAAATAAAAGCGGGGTTGCCGGGGTTATCATCCTTATGATCCTTATCCTTCTTGCACTGGCAGGGCCGTACCTTACAGGACACAGCTACGATAAACAGGATCTGACACGCTCAGACCTTGCACCAAGGATCCCCGTCCTGTCATCCTTTGGAATACTGGATGGTTCTGAAAGAATGGATAAGACGTCAGGAGCTCTTGTAAGAAACAAATATGAAGAGCTCGGCATTACCGATACGTATTATATCTTTGGCACGGACAAGTTTGGGCGGGATCTTTTCTCCCGCTGCTTCATGGGGCTTCGCATATCCCTTTGCATAGCTTTTCTGGCTACCATGATCAATCTTTTCATAGGCATGAACTACGGAGTGGTCTCCGGATATTTCGGCGGGATGACTGATATCCTCATGCAGAGGATAGTGGATGTGGCAGGAAGCATCCCTACACTTGTCGTGGTAACCCTTATGATGCTGATACTGAAACCCGGTATGGGATCCATTATCCTGGCTCTTATGGTCTCAGGCTGGATACAGATGAGTCTTATCGCAAGGGCCGAGACTCTTAAGGTCAAACAGCTTGAATTTGTCCAGGCCGCAAAAACCATGGGAGCAGGTCATGCTTATATCATCTTTTGCGAGATCATACCAAATATTGCAGGAAAGCTTATCACCCAGATCATGCTTTGCATTCCGGATGCTGTGTTTCTGGAGGCTTTTTTAAGCTTTGTCGGGCTTGGTATGCCTGCCGGCGCCTGTTCTTTAGGAACCCTTCTTTTTGACGGCTTTGACAGCGTCCTGCTTCATCCCTACAAGCTGATCCCGCCTGCTTTTCTCATGATCCTTCTGATGATCGGCTGCCATATGGTGGCTGAGGGATTAAAGGAGAGTACAGGTTGATTCAGTACTTTTGGCGTTTGTATCATGTGATCACGTAAGCAGAGAGGTCGTGCGCATAATGAAAAAAGAACAACAGACAATAGCTCCCGGGATCAGATATGAGATCCTTCTGGCGGTGATCATAGCAGCAGTTTTAATCCTGCCGCAGCTTATAGGGACCACGACAGTCACAGATGAAAAAGCCAATGTGGATGAAAACGGGTGGCCTGTCACAACGATCACTCTGAGGGATCTTGAAAAACCCGGTACGAGGTTCGGGACACTTGGCATGCCCGAGTGGGAGACGGCGATCAGGAAGCGTTTTCCGGAGGGGGAAATACTGCAATATAATCATATAGCTGATATGTATGCTGCTCTCGAGGCCGGAGAGGTGGAGGCGACAGTCGGCTTTTTAAGTGAACGTCAGGCACTTAAGTCGACACATCCGGATCTTGCCATGGTCGAAGAACCCTTTGCTCTTGTCGATGTAGGGTTTGGAACGCAGAAGAGTGAGAAGGGGGAGATCCTTTGTGATGAGCTGAACCGCTATCTCAGGGAGCTTAAGGAAAGCGGGGAATATGATGCATTGCGCCGAAAGTGGGAGGATCCTGAGCGTGACGGAGATGTAATGGATCGGTATACCTTCTCCGGGGAGAAGGGTGAGCTGAGGATCGTCACAGGCGGACTTTGGACGCCTATGACATTCTATCAGGGTGAAACGCTTACCGGCGAGTTTGTGGAGATCGCAAACGGCTTCTGCGCCAGGGAAGGCTATATCCCGAAATTTGAAGTCGTATCTTTTTCTGCAGAGCTCGCGGGACTTGCAGCAGGAACCTATGATATATGCGCAGATACGGTCGCGTCTACGGAAGAGAGGCTTCAGAGCATCTGTATCACCGAACCTCTTCTGAAGGATGAATACTATCTGTACGTCAGACAGGAGAATTCACGAAAGGTGGTTCCGAAGGCTTACCTTTTCGGAAAAAATATGCAGGACAGCATCCGGAGAACATTTATTACGGAGGACAGATATAAGATCCTGCTCTCAGGGCTTGGAATCACCATAGTATTATCCGTGATCGCAGGCATACTCGGTACGATCCTCGGCGCGGTGATCTGTTTTTTACGTGCGCGGAAAAATCCCTTCCTGAGCGCATTTGCCGGTCTTTATATAAGAACCTTCAGATCGATCCCCGTTGTCGTGCTGCTGCTTGTGCTTAATTATATAGTTTTTCGAAACAGCGGGATGGAAGCCTTCTGGGTATGTGTGATAGCATTTTCCATCGAATTCTCGGCCTACTGCTCTGAAATATTCCGGGGCGGGATCAATGCGGTTCCCTCCGGGCAGGCCAAAGCGGCAACGGCCCTGGGTTTTGGCAGGATACAGACATTTCGGTATGTGATCTGGCCTCAGGCATTGATCCATCTGCTTCCTGCGTACAGCGGACAGTTTATCGCCACCGTAAAGATGACGGCTGTCGCCGGGTATATCTCCGTTATCGATCTTACCAAGGCATCGGACATCATCCGCTCCAGAACCTACGATGCATTCTTCCCCCTGTTTTTTACCTCCGTGGTCTATTTTATCCTTTGCAGTGTACTGGTACTGCTTCTAAAGAGGCTTGAAGAGAGGATATCTCCCGTACAGCGGTCCGTGGATAAGGAGATCAGAAAGACGGTACAGGCTTTTGATTCGGAATATGATGAGGTATACAGTCCGGCAGGGAGCGCGGAAGATGATGACAGGGATGAGCCGCTTATAAAGGTCGAGCATCTTAGGAAGAGCTTTGGGGATCTGACACCCGTTAAAGATCTGAACTGTGAGATCCAAAGGGGAGATGTCGTCTCTATCATAGGACCGTCGGGGACGGGGAAGAGCACTCTTTTATATCTGATGAACCATCTCGAGAAAGCGGATGGCGGAACCATATTTTTCAAGGGGGAGAATACCTGCAAAAAGGGCTACAATGTGAATCTGATGAGGCAGCAGATCGGGATGGTTTTCCAGTCCTTCAACCTGTTTTCCCATCTTACTATCATAGAAAACCTTATGCTTGCCCAGACGAAGCTGCTTAAGCGAAGCCGGCGGGAGGCCTGTGAGCGGGGGATGGCGCTCCTGCACATGGTAGGACTGTCCGACAAGGCGTTCAGCCTTCCTGAGAATCTTTCGGGAGGACAGCAGCAAAGGGTAGCGATAATCCGCGCTGTGGCAATGGATCCCAGGATCATCCTCTTTGATGAACCTACTTCGGCTCTTGATCCCACTATGGTGAGCGAGGTACTGTCCGTGATCCGCAAGCTCGCAGGGGACGGGATGACGATGCTGATCGTCACGCATGAAATGCGTTTCGCCCGGGACGTGTCCAGCCGGGTATTCTACATGGATGAGGGGATCATCTATGAGGAGGGGACTCCGGATGAGATTTTCGATGCTCCCATAAGAGACAGGACACGACAGTTCCTGAACCGTCTGCGGGTGTTTGAAGCGGTTATCAAAAAGAGCGGCTTCAATTCCTACGGACTCCTTTCGGAGCTTGAGCAGTTCGGTCTGCGGTATATGATCGGAAGAAGACTGATGAACAGGATGTTCACCGTGATAGAGGAGCTTTGTATCCAAACCGTCCTGCCGATGCTTAAAAGAAGAGATGAGCTCCGGCTTATATTTGAATACAGTGAAGCCGGTGACGGCATTGTGAATATGAAAATCACCTATCCGGGAGAAGACAGGGATCCTTTGGAAAACGGGGATGCTGTTTCGGCTGCCCTGACAAGGAACGCGTGTCAGACCCTGTCCTTTCGGTATAATGATGGGATCTGCAGCATAGAAGGCAGGCTGGCCCCGAATTGAGCGAAAGGGCAAACGGGCTGAAAAAAGACCGCAAACATCTGTGTCTGCGGTCTTGTAAAATATGGGCGCAACGGGGCTCGAACCCTAATGCTTACGAAAAATACTGATAAGAAAGAGGCTTCTGGCATGATGGTGGGTAGTATGCCAGCCCTCTGATGTACCTTTACAATTGAAAAACCATCTGTGTTTCTGTAATGTATT
>CACZNY010000217.1 GCA_902782655.1 uncultured Lachnospiraceae bacterium | reverse complement strand
TTGTAGTAGCTTTTATTCTCTCCCGTGCTTTCGGTGAAGCCCTGCTTTATGGCCCTGCTGCCGCTGATATTTACCGCAAAAGGATACTCGTGGACTTCGCCTGTGGCGGGGTCTTCGTATTTATTATATAAGATTTCCGTACTGCTGCTTCGGATCTCTGTCATCAGATCCTCCGGCAGGATCTCCGTCAGATCGGCAAAGGCCTGAGACTCAGCGAGGAAGGTAATATCGGCCTTATCAGCTATCGTGGCATCTATGTTTCCGGCACCGTACTCGGCAAGGAGCTTTGTCCCTGCAGTGTAGGCTCCGATGCCGGGATCATTGAGATCGAAGCCCGCATCGAGGATCATCTGCTCCTTATCCGGATCAAAGCCCGGGCAGTAATGATAGAAGCCGTCCATCAGGGTATCCTCCATAAGCTCCGTCGCGTTGGAGCCTATCATGGCAAGCCGGAATACAGTGGGCTTGGCGGTAAGCCTTCCGTGAATGAAATCGGTAACGATAAACATCAGTACAAATAAAAGAACTATCGGAACCTTATAGTAATACCAGATATAGGAAAGCTTCTGCTTTGCTGACATATCTTTGAATTTTTCATCGACCAGCTTCATACCGGTATTGTATCAAAGATTGATGTTTTGCGGTAGTTTGTGGTACTCTTTTAGGCATGATTACATTGAAGTATATCAGAGAGCAGATAAAGGTAACGCGGGAGCATGACCCGGCGATCCACAGCGACTGGGAGGTGCTTCTTTATCCCAGCTTCTGGGCAGTCTATTATTACAGAAGGGCGCATGAGCACTATCTTAAGGGGCATTATTTCAGGGCAAGGTATATTTCCCAGAAGGCCGCCAGAAAGACAGGTATAGAGATACATCCGGGGGCGAAGATAGGTAAGAATTTCTTCATCGATCATGGCACCGGAGTCATCATCGGAGAGACCACGGAGATAGGGGACAATGTGCTGCTCTATCAGGGCGTGACCCTGGGAGGCACCGGCAAGGAGAAGGGCAAGAGACATCCCACTATAGGAAATAACGTGATGATAAGCGCGGGCGCCAAGGTGCTCGGCTCCTTTACCATAGGGGATAATGTGAAGATAGGCGCCGGCTCGGTGGTGCTGGAATCAGTGCCGGACAACTGTACCGTGGTGGGAGTGCCGGGACGGGTGGTGAAGCGCTATGACAGGGAGATACCCTCGGAGATCATAGACCAGACTGATCTGCCGGATCCCGTGAAGGAGGATATAAGCAATCTGAAGGATGCGAATTCGGAGCTTACGAATCATATCATACGGCTTGAGGAGGAGCTTAGATTCCTGAAAAACGAGCTTTCCGGAAGAACCGAAAAAAACCGGATAAGGATGGATAGAGAAAATACCGAAGGAATGAACGGGGAAGGAATATAGGATATGAAGATCTATAATACTCTGACAAAAAGGCTTGAGGAATTTATCCCCATAGAGGAGGGGAAGATAACCATGTATGTCTGCGGACCCACGGTGTATAACCTGATCCACATAGGGAACGCGAGACCGATGATAGTCTTTGACACCTTTCGCAGATACATGACCAGCCGAGGCTATGAGGTGAATTACGTATCAAATTTCACCGATGTGGACGACAAGATAATAAATGCGGCAAATGAGGAGGGCGTGGAAAGCACGGTGATATCGGAAAGATATATCGGGGAGTGCCTGAAGGATATGGAGGGACTCAATATCCTGCCTGCCACCACTCATCCCAGGGCGACTCGGGAGATCCCTGAGATGATAGACATGATAAGCACTCTGATCGGAAAGGGCTATGCCTATAAGGCAGCTGACGGGACTGTATACTACCGTACCAGGAAATTTGCAGGCTACGGCAAGCTTTCGGGAAAGAATATAGACGATCTTGAATCGGGACACCGTGCGGATAAGCATGCACTGAAGGTCGCGGGAACCGAGGATCGTGAGGATGAGCTGGATTTCGTGCTCTGGAAGCCGAAGAAGGAGGGGGAGCCTTTCTGGGAGTCGCCCTGGTGTGAGGGAAGACCCGGCTGGCATATAGAATGCTCCTGCATGTCAAAGAAATACCTGGGGGATACGATAGATATCCATGCCGGAGGAGAGGATCTGATCTTCCCGCACCATGAGAATGAGATCGCCCAGTCAGAAGCCGCAAACGGGGTGCCCTTTGCCCATTACTGGATGCACAACGGGTTCCTTAATATCAATAATCAGAAAATGAGCAAGTCTCTTGGGAACTTCTTTACCGTGCGCGATATTTCGGAAAAATATGATCTGCAGGTTCTCAGATTTTTCATGCTTTCGGCGCAGTACAGATCTCCTCTGAATTTCTCGGATGAGCTTATGGAATCGGCTAAGGCGGGGCTTGACCGGATAAAGAATGCAGTGTCAAATCTGTCGGATATCGAAAAATCGGGAGCTGGCGGGGAAATGTCCGGGGGCGAAAAGGACGGACTGAAGGAAGCGCTTGCGCAAAAGGACAGATTTAATGAGGTCATGGATGATGATCTCAATACCGCCGATGCGATCTCGGTGATCTTTGATCT
>CACZNY010000216.1 GCA_902782655.1 uncultured Lachnospiraceae bacterium | reverse complement strand
GGATGCCGGCTGGGATGCCGGAGAGCCGGTACCTGCTGCAGGCTTCTTTTCAGGCTCATCCTTCTTTACGGGCGGCAATCCCACAGGTACCGGAGGAGCGCTCTGCATAAGCTCGCTCTTATCCTCTTCTATGGCCGCCGTCACCTCTACGTAGGGTCTTGAAAAAAGACCTGCCAGCCCCTTCTTCTTGGTCTTTTTTACATTCATTATGACGGTCTGCGCGCCAAGCTCTGCCTGGGCCGCCTTTACCGCCTCATCTTCAGTTTTTCCGGTAAACTTCTTTATTATCATACTTCATCAACAGGTTATCATGCCTATGCTCTGCAGCTCTACATCATTTTCTATCTCATTATACGACACTACCACAAGTTCATCAAAATAGTCCTGAGTAAGCTTTTTGAAATAGATGCGCACTATGGGAGAAGTCACTACGATCTCATTGCGCCCGAGGTCATCAAGCTTCCTTAGCTCTGTTTCGGTGGCGACAATTATTGCCTTTGTCCTTTCAGGATCCAGAGTCAGGTAGGCTCCCTGCTCGGTCTGCTTTACGGAGCCCATTATCTCCTGTTCGATCTTGGGATCGAGGGTGACCACCTGTGTAGTCTCACCCGGCTCGAAATACCTTGCGCTTATGGCTCTCTTTAAGGCCTGCCTCACATATTCGGTCAGCACGTCTGTATCCCTTGTGGTGGCTGCATAATCGGCAAGGGTCTCAAATATGGTAAGGAGATCCCTTATCGAGACACCCTCTTCAAGCAGGTTCTGCAAGACCTTCTGTATCTCGCCGAGTCCCAAAAGCTTCGGTGTGAGCTCCTCTACCACCGAAGGGTTCGATTCCTTCAGGTTGTCTATGAGGTTCTGCGTATCCTGACGGGTAAGAAGCTCTGCTATGTGCTGTCTTATGACCTCTGTCAGGTGGGTCGCTATGATGGACGGAGGATCCACCACCGTATATCCCATGGACTCCGCACGCTCCCTCTGTCCCTCGGTGATCCAGATGGCAGGAAGATGGAAGGAAGGCTCCACCGTAGGTATGCCGGTGATCTCCTCCTCCACATATCCGGGATTCATGGCCATATAGTGGTCGAACAGGATCTCGCCGTCAGCCACCTGCACACCCTTGATCTTGATGATGTACTGGTTGGGATTCAGCTGTATATTATCCCTCAGTCTGATGATGGGCACCACGGTACCCATTTCAAGGGCTATCTGTCTTCTTATCATGACTACCCTGTCAAGCAGGTCTCCGCCCTGATTCACATCCGCAAGAGGAATGATGCCGTAACCGAATTCCAGCTCGATGGGATCCACGGAAAGAAGCGAGACCACATTCTCCGGCTTCCTTATCTCCTCTGCGGAAACCTCTTCCTCCTGTACTGCCGTTTCGACCTTCTGTACCTCAAGCTGGTTCTGTATCATCCGTCCGCCCACAAGGAAAAGGGCGCCGACTACGGTAAAGATCACCACATTCAGGGGGGTAACGACTCCCAGGAATACGATGACCGCTCCCGCAAGATACATGACCTTCGGCACACCGAAGAGCTGCTTCACAAGATCCGGACCAAAGTCCGCCTCCTTGCCGCCCTTGGTGACAAGGATACCTGTCGCAAGGGAGATGAGGAGCGAAGGGATGGCGGATACCAGCCCGTCGCCTATGGTGAGGATGGTGTATGTGGAAAGAGCCTCACCGAAGGAGTTGCCTCTTCTCAGCATGCCCATGGCTATGCCTCCCACTACGTTGATGCCGGTGATAAGAAGTCCCGCCGTAGAGTCTCCTTTGACATACTTCACGGCACCATCCATGGCTCCGAAGAAGGAGGACTCCTGCTGTATCTTATCTCTTCTGCGCTTGGCCTCCGCGTCATCTATGGCTCCGGTATTGAGGTCGGCGTCTATGGCCATCTGCTTACCGGGCATGGCGTCAAGGGTAAATCTCGCGGTCACCTCGGACACACGTTCCGAGCCCTTGTTTATCACCACGAACTGTACGATGATAAGGATGATATAAACTATTGTCCCGATAATAAGATCGTTGCCTCCGACGAACTGGCCGAAGGTTTTGACCACGTTTCCGGGATCTCCCGTGGACAGTATCAGCTTCGTGGAGGATACATTAAGGGATATCCTGAATATCGTGGTGAAAAGCAGGATAGTCGGATAAAAGGACATCTCCAGCACCTCGTTCACGAAGAGGGAATTAAAGAGTATGGCAAAGGCCACCGCCATATTCAGCGCCAGCATTATATCCAGCAGAGTATTTGGCATCGGAACAATAAGGAACACAAAAGCAAAGAGCAGATATAATGCTACTCCCAGATCCTGAAACGATATGACCTTTTTTTTGGTTCCGGCTGCCGTATCCATCTTTATCCCGCGTTAGAACGCTATACTGCCTTTCTCTTCCTGTTTCCTTCGCCCTTCCGGTCTCTTATATTGTATACCATAGCGATGACCTCGGCTACTGCCTGGTAAAGCTCGGGAGGTATGAGCCCCCCGATGTCCACATTGTGGTATATCATCCTGGCCAGAGGCTTATTCTCCACTATCTCCACTCCGGCCTGTCTGGCCTCTTCCTTTATCTTCTGCGCCAGGAAATCCTGCCCCTTGGCCACCACATACGGCGCATCCGCCACATCAGTATCGTATTTCAGTGCTACCGCAAAATGAGTAGGGTTCGTTATGACCACATCGGCCTCGGGAACAGCCTGCATCATCCTGCGTCTTGAGGCCTCCATCATCCTCTGCTTGATCTTGCCCTTTATCTGGGGATCTCCCTCGGAATTCTTATACTCGTCCTTTACCTCCTGCTTGGTCATCATCATATCCTTGTGGAATTTCCACCTCTGATATATGAGATCAAGTACAGCGACCAGCAGATAGACCACGCTTATCCTGAAGCCCAGATCCACGACGATGCTGCATATCTGTCCTACCCCGGTATTAACCTGCATATCAAAAAGCAGGGAGATAAGTCC
>CACZNY010000215.1 GCA_902782655.1 uncultured Lachnospiraceae bacterium | reverse complement strand
TCTCCTTCGCTATGTCGGCTACGCCCCTGAGGTAATCAAAGCCTGCGGAATAAGGTGCATGGGGGCCCAGCATGAAGGTCACCCTGCCGTTGGTTCCTTCACCGTCCGGCATTTCCTCAAATGCCTGTTTTATACGCACATCCTCCCTGTCGTATTTATCACCCACAAGCCCGCGGCAGATCACAGCCCTCATTCCGCTTTCCTTTGCCGCCCGCGTAGTATTATGGATATGCATCTGCATATCGTTAAAGGTAGTGGTACCGCAGCGTATCATCTCAGCTATGGCAAGCATGGCTCCCCAGTACGCATCCTCACCGGTCATGCGATTCTCTACAGGCTCTACCCCTTTTAACAGCCAATCCATGAAAGGCATGTCGTCGGCGATATTCCTTAATGGTGCCATATATGAGTGAGTATGCGCATTTATCAGTCCCGGAATCACAAGCCGGTCACTGCCTTCTATCGTCTTTTCCGCCGAAAAACCCTCCGGCTTTTTATCGACTCCGGTGATAGTATCTTTTTCTATGTATATGCTATGTCTTTTGATCTCTCCGTCTATAAGCGCATATGCATCTTTTATCTCTATGTTCATTTCATCCTGTCTCCTTTTCCCTGCAGCATCCGCCATGCAGGGAAATCATTTGCGCTCCTACAGCCTTGCCCTGAGCTCCTCTGTCTTGTCCTCATATCCGGGCTTCCCAAGAAGAGCGAACATATTCTTCTTGTAGCTCTCTACTCCGGGCTGGTTGAAAGGATTCACGCCGAGCATATATCCTGACACACCACAGGCAAACTCAAAGAAATAGAAAAGCTGTCCCAGATACTGCTCAGTCTGCTCCGGTATATTTATAACGGCATTAGGCACATTACCATCCGTATGAGCCAGTATCGTGCCGTTCATCGCACACTTATTGGCAAAGTCCACAGTCTTATCCGCCAGGTAATCCAGACCGTCCAGATTATTATCCGCCTTCTTCATTGTGATCTCATGCCTTACCTTCTCAATATTTATTACTGTCTCAAACATGATACGGGCTCCGTCCTGTATGAACTGGCCCATGGAATGAAGATCGGTCGTAAGATCCACGGAAGCAGGGAATATCCCCTTCTGATCCTTTCCCTCAGACTCGCCGTAAAGCTGCTTCCACCATTCAGATATATAATGAAGAGAAGGCTCATAATTGGCTACTATTTCCACTGCCTTACCTTTTCTGTAAAGTATATTCCTTACTGCCGCGTACTTCAGGGCATCGTTATCCGCAAAAGCATTTTTCTGAGCCATCTCCCGGCCCTCTGCTGCCCCCTTCATCAGAGCATCAATATCGGCTCCGGCCACTGCTATGGGCAGAAGGCCTACCGCTGTAAGAACCGAGAATCTGCCCCCTACGTTATCAGGCACAACAAACTCCTCATATCCTTCGGAATCAGCGAGACTCTTCAGCGCTCCCTTTTTAGCATCCGTCGTAGCATATATCCTCTTCGATGCCTCCTCCTTGCCGTATTTATTCTCCATAAGCTCCTTAAATATACGGAAGGATATGCCGGGTTCCGTTGTCGTACCGGACTTTGAGATCATATTTATTGAGAAATCTCTGTCACCTATGACTTCGATAAGGTCATGTATATAAGTTGAAGAAATATTGTTGCCCAGGAAATATATCTCAGGAGCATTCCTTTTTTCCCTGTTTACCGAATTGAAGAAATTGTGCTTTAAGAACTCTATAGCCGCCCTTGCTCCAAGGTATGATCCGCCTATGCCTACCACCAAAAGCACTTCGGAATCACTCCTGATCTTTTCAGCAGCCTTCTTTATACGCGCAAATTCCTCCTTATCGTAATCCACGGGCAGATCAAGCCACCCCAGGAAATCGTTTCCGGCCCCCTTTTTTGAAAGAAGCAGCTCCTTTGCCGCCTCCACCTGAGGACGTATCAGTTCAACTTCCTCTTCGCTTATAAAACCAAGTGCTTTTGAATAATCATATGTTACCTTCGCCATAATCTGCATACCTCCGTGCTGTTTTTTATTAAGCGGATTTCTTCTTTACGCTTGTATTATGGTATAATATTTCATAAATCTTTTCAATCAGAGGCTGAATATAAATGGCAAAAAAGATAGTCCTTACGGGCGGAGGAACTGCCGGACACTGTTATCCTAATCTTGCGCTTGTTCCGACACTTCAGGGAAGAGGATACGACATTACTTATATAGGCTCTTATGACGGCATCGAGAAGAAAATCGTAGAATCAGCCGGCATAAGATATTACGGGATCGCCACGGGTAAGCTCAGACGTTATTTTGATCTGAAAAATTTCACAGACCCCTTCAGGGTGATCAAAGGGTATGTGGAGGCAAGGCGAATCCTGAAGGTTCTTTATCCGGATGTAGTGTTTTCAAAAGGCGGTTTTGTCTCTGTACCCGTCGTCAAGGCTGCCGCATCACTGAAGATTCCTGTGGTGATACACGAATCCGATATGACTCCCGGACTTGCAAATAAGCTTTCTTACGGCTCCGCAAAAAAAATATGCTGCTCATTTAAGGATACACTGTCTCTGCTTCCAGAGGATAAAGGAGTCTTTACCGGGTCTCCCATCAGATCCTCACTCCTTAACGGATCTCCGGAGAAAGCGAAAGCTTTTGTGAATATGAGAGATGATGGGCATCCTTATCTCATGGTAATAGGCGGATCACTGGGAGCGCAGAATGTAAATGAAGCCATCCGTTCCGCCCTGCCCATGCTTACTGAGCGATTTAATGTTATCCACCTGTGCGGGAAAGGAAAGCTCGATCCCACATTAAACCGATGCAGCGGATACATGCAGTACGAATATATATCGGATGAGCTGGCAGACATATATGCTCTGGCTGATATAGTAGTTTCAAGAGCCGGCTCCAATGCGATATTCGAGCTGCTCGCCCTAAAAAAGCCAAATCTTTTGATACCCTTAAGCACCGCCGGCTCCAGAGGAGACCAGATACTTAATGCCCGTGCATTTGAGAAGAGCGGCTACAGCAGGGTACTGCCCGAAGAAAACATGAATGACGATACCCTGCTTTCCTCCATAGAGGAAGTATATAATAACAGAGATAAATATATCAGTGCCATGAACGATGCCCCTGAGACCGGATCAGTGGATGCCATCTGCGGGGTCATTGACTCTGTATAACTGAGTTTACCGCACAAAGTATTTCAAACGGCAGCTTCGCCTGCCGCAAAGGAGGATTTCAGAATGAAGGATGATTGTATTTTCTGTAAGCTGGCAAACCATGTATTCAACACGAACATCATCTATGAGGACGATGATTTCACGGTGATCCTTGACGCGGGACCCGCGACCAGAGGACACGCGCTTATTCTTCCGAAAGAACATTACGCCAATCTTTATGAGATACCTGACGGGTTGCTTTCAAAGGCTGCCGTCCTTTCAAAAAAGCTTGTGACAGCTCTAACGGAAAAGCTTCATGCAGACGGATATAATGTCGTTCAGAATAACGGCGAGACTGCGGGTCAGACGGTCTTTCATTTCCATATCCACCTTATCCCCAGATACAAGGATGACGGACAGCTCATAGGCTGGAAACCCGGAAAGCCAGATAATGATGAGCTTATGGCTCTTGCTGAAGAAATCAAACTGTAATCAATATGGAAGGCTGACAGATGAGAGTAAATATCTACTATGGCGGCAGAGGAATAGTAGGCGACCCTACAAATACCGTCATCACACGTATGCAGGCTGTTCTTGAAGACATTAACGTCAAGGTGACGAGATATAATCTGTACGAGGAAAGGCGCAACATTTCCTCTCTGGCGAATACGGTCAATGATTGTGACGGAATCATCCTTGCCTCTACTGTGGAGTGGCATGGTACCGGAGGCTTTATGGCGGAATTTCTGGATGCTCTGTGGCTCTACGGCAATAAGGAAAAGATAACAAAGATATATATGTGCCCCGTAGTCATGAGCACTACCTACGGAGAGAGAGAGGGCAAGCTGGATCTGGCACAGGCGTGGGAGATACTGGGCGGCAAGCCCTGCTCCGGAATCTGCGGCTATGTCCAGGACACGGTATCCTTCGAGCTTAATGATGATTATGCCACACTGGTCGAGAAGAAGGCTGAAAATCTGTATCGCACCATCTCTCAAAAGATGGTCGCCCTTCCTGCATCAAATCAGGCAGTTAGGCAGATGGTATCGGTAGGCCCTCAGATCGAACTCTCCCCGCAGGATGCAGAGCAGCTTTCAAAATACGCCTCAGATGACAAATTCGTGCAGACCCAGAAAGAAGATATTAAGGAGCTGGCCTCTCATTTCAAGTCCCTCATGAACAATCAGGGGGTATCGGTAGACGATATGCTTATAAAGGATTTTCAGGGTCATTTTGTCCCGGATCCCGCCTTCAGTGCATCCTACAGCTTCATCATCAACGGAGTCGATAAGCCGCTTGCCCTGATTATCAAGGGAAGGGATCTTGATATCCATTACGGTACGGCTGAGAATCCCTCTGTCCTTTGCCGTATGGATAAGGAAAAGCTGATAAACATCACGGCGGGAGCAGAAACGTTCCAGCGCGCATTCATGACCGGTGATATGCAGGTTAAGGGCGAGTTCAGGGATCTTCGAAAGCTTGACACCCTGTTTAAATTCGGAAAATGACAGAGCTCACAGGTGCGTTATCCGTCTTACGATGTCCTCCCAGTCCGCTCCTGAAAGAGCTTCTATCTGTGCGTCTGATACGTCATGCGGCGAACAGACGCATATTTTATATCTTTCATCGGCAGTATGATCAAAGAGCTTAAAGAAAAGCCTTCGGCTGTCATAGCTTATTTCATGTACCTTATAGTCTACCGTAAATTCTTCATCCAGTATCTTAAGCCCTAAGCCTTCCTCCTTGGCAAAAGCCTCCCTCGTAGTCCAAACATCAAAAAAACAGGCCTCCGGATCACCGGAACTTTCTATCATCGACATCTCGCTGCCGGTAAGATATCTGTGGAATATCCTCCAGTCCTTATTCTTTATCAGCTCCACATCAATCCCAACCTTAGCCTCATCCTCAGCAAATGCTATTATGCTGCCGGAATGGGAAAGATTAAATTCATAGCCTGATCTTCCCTCTACATATGGCTTGCCAAGCTCTGTTACCCTGATCCTGAAATCCCCGTCCGGATATGCCCCCCTCGTACCGGCTTTTATCAGACACGCCCCCGTCACGGATCTTATCCTGTCGGCATCAAATCGGTATCGCAGAGCCTTCTCCCTCTCCGGTACGCTAAGATATGGCAGCAGCCCTTCCCACGTTTTATTAAGACCAAGCTTTTTATAATCTGCAATAAGTATTCTGATGGTTTCTCTCTCCTTCAATTATTTTCATTTGACTTGTCTGAAATGCAAAGATTTTAACATCTCCTAAGCGGCAAAAGTACAGCCACTAATGATATCTGGCTATTATACCACTATTATGTTCTCAGGGTTACATAAGGTAAAGTTTTGTTCCGAATATGCCGATATAAATATCAGAAAAGAAGGCATTTTCCTACCGTAGACCGATGCCGGCCACGAACATAAAATGAAAGAAAGGAGGCAGAAAATATGTTGTCAGAAATGATCGCACCAGTTGTGTTTTCAGATTACGTGAAAAATGAAGAAGAGAAGAAAAAAGAAGACGAGAGAAAGAAAAGAGAAAAAAAGGCAAGGATGAAAGCCCTGTTTGATGATACCGTGGCATACTACACTGCCTCCTCGGCTGCGGAGGAAAAGCACTATGTCACCTACGGCAGAGACAAAAAATATATTAAGCATTGATTATTCTTTTCAT
>CACZNY010000214.1 GCA_902782655.1 uncultured Lachnospiraceae bacterium | reverse complement strand
TTGCCCTTTTCATAAGGGCTGATATTCATCCCGCAGATAAAAACCTCCCCGTGGTCAATACGGACATAGCTCTCCTTTATGGAGCATTTCCCCATGCGCAGAGACTTGACCTCCGTACCGGCCAGTGAGATCCCTGCTTCATACGTATCCTCTATAAAGTAATCATGCCTGGCCTTCTTGTTATTGGCGATCAGCTTTATTCCCTGCTTTTTGGGCATAACATATCCTTTCTCCCCGCTCTGGTCCGGGGGGCTTTTAACAAAAAACCCTTGCCGATGGAGGCAAGGGTGTGCAGGCAGTCTTCAGTTCAGCATATTTAAAAACAGGGCAAGCACAAAAAACAGAACTCCCATGATGGTAGTCAGTCTAACCAGTCCGCCCTCCATCGAACGGCCTTTATTTTTGCCCCAATAGGACTCTGCCGCACCTGCAATGGCACCGAGGCCCTGTGATTTACCCTCCTGCATAAGAACAGCGACGGTAAGACCGATGCAGTCCAGTACAAATATGATTGTAAGTAAAACTCTGATTACGCCCACGTGTAACACCTCCTAATTGACTCGCGAGCCTGATTATAACATATTATGCATGCAGTTTCAACAGTTTTTGACAGATCAGTAATTTTCCAGAAAGGAATGCCGGACGCCATCCTTCTTGTAACAGATCACTGTACTCAGATTGACATTTTCCACACTCCGGAAAATATTGGCTTCCACAGAAGGATTGATCTCATGCAGCTTTGCGATCAGATTCTTGATCTCCAGTCTTTTCGATTCCGACCTTCCTTCTTCATCCAGATTACAGTGTTCATCCGTAAACCTGCAGGCACACTGCAGAAAGCGCAGCCCGTTATGGTCGCGCCATCTCTTTATATCTGCCTCACGGATGAGATACATGGGGCGGATGAGCTCCATACCGGGAAAATTGGTGCTGTGGAGCTTTGGCATCATAGTCTGTATCTGTCCGCCGTAAAGCATCCCCATCAGAATGGTCTCGATCACATCATCATAATGGTGGCCGAGCGCGATCTTATTGCATCCCAGCTCCTGCGCCTTGCTGTACAGATACCCGCGGCGCATGCGCGCACACAGATAACAGGGCGATTTTTCTATATGAAATACCGAATCAAAGATCTCTGTTTCAAAAATCGTAACGGGAATATCCAAATTTGCGGCATTTGCCTCGATCAGCTCTCTGTTCTGTGTCCGGTATCCCGGATCCATGACCAGAAAGACCAGTTCAAAAGGATATTTATTATGCCGCTTCAGCTCCTGAAACAGCATCGCCATCAGCATTGAATCCTTGCCGCCGGACATACATACAGCTACCCGGTCGCCCTCCTGCAGCAGCTGATAATCTCTGACCGCATGCGCAAAGGGTGTAAACAGCTCTTTATGAAATTTCTTACGGATGCTTTCGGCGGCATTGCTCATTTTCTGTTTGTCCCAAAATAGATCACGGACATATTTCCAGGACCAGTATGTACACTGATGACAGGACTCATAGGCATGACAAATACCTTTGCCTCAGGGTGGCAGGCAAGGATCTCTTCTTTTATCAGCAGCGCGCCCGGCTCTTCGTCGCCGTGACAGATAAATACATAAGGAAATGCAGGATCAAAACCGGATGCTTTGAATTTCGAAGTGATCGTGGAACGGGCAGTCTTTGTCCCACGGACCTTCTCCGTGATCTCGAGTGTGCCATCCTCCATGATCCGAAGGATGGGTTTAATATGAAGCTTTCCGCCGATCCAGGCTATGGTGGGAGAGATCCTGCCTCCTCTCTTGAGGAAATCCAGATCATCAACGGTGAACCAGTGGCAGGTGCGTAGCCTGTTCTCCTCAACCCATGCCACATTTTCCTCAAGGGACATACCCTTATCCTGATTCTCAAGGGCATACATGACGATCATACCCTGCCCGCCGGTAGCCGCCCGGGAATCCACACAGAAGATCTTACGGTCGGGATACTCCTCCCGAAGGTTGGACGCGGCCAGGTTGGCACTGTCCAGAGTAGAGGTAAGACCTGCCGACAAAGATATATACAGAATATCGAGACCTTTATCCAGTACCTTGCTGAAATATTCTGTATATACAGAGGGAACGATCTGTGATGTCCGTCCGGTCTGAGTGGCAAGGGACGCGAAAAAAGACTTGTAATCCCAGCCGTCAAGTACTTTATGAGTATACTCCTTATCACCGATCTCAAGAACCATTGGTATGATACCCAGGTTATGTCGGTCAACAAAATCCTGAGGTATATCGGCTGAAGAATCAGTCATGATAAGATATTCTGCCATATTATTTTATCCTCCCTGCAACGGTGCAGTATTTTATGTGGCATCTGCTGTAAGGTTTTATATCTTGCATGGCAAGATCGTCCAGCTGATTAAGCAGTCATCATATTATCATACTACATGATAAAGTGTCAACGGCACATCATATATGAAAAAGCATAAAAAAAGGCGGACACACTGTCCGCCGAGCAGGGGATGAGAGAATCGAACTCCCACCAAAGGTTTTGGAGACCCCTATCATACCATTTGACCAATCCCCTACAACTGATCGATGCTGCTGCACCCTCAAAACTGCATACATGTTATCATACAGACAAGTCTTTGTCAATCCTCTTTGGTCAAGCCCTCCCCCGATTAGTAGCAG
>CACZNY010000213.1 GCA_902782655.1 uncultured Lachnospiraceae bacterium | reverse complement strand
CCTCCGCCGCCCTGTCTTCCAAGGTGCTGCCACATACCGGCAAGCCTTGGAAGGAGATACTGAAGATAAGCAAGCTCCACCTGTATCTTAGCCTCCCTTGTGCGAGCCCTTCTCGAAAAGATCTCAAGGATAAGATTAGTCCTGTCCCATACGGGTATCCCCGCTTTTTTCTGAAGGTTCTTCATTTGGGCGGGAGTCAGGTTTCCAAGGCAGACCACATGATCTGCAGCGCTCCCTCTGAGGCGGTCGTAAAGCTCCTCCGCCTTACCCGAGCCGATATAAGTCGCGGTGTCGGGATGCGGGAGCGTCTGGGTCATTATATCCATGACCGTAAGGTCGCAGGCTTCACAGAGGCTTTCAAGCTCAATCATCGAGTGTTCGAACTCCTCTTCCGTATCATCCGTGCGAAGCCCCACTATCATAACAGGAGTTTTTTCATTAAGCTCCTTCGTATCCATAAAGTCCTCATCAATATCCTTCCAGAACATTTCCCTGAGACCCTCCGGGGGATCGGGCGGATCCGCAAAGGAAACGTAAACAGCCACCCGTCTTTTTTCACCGCACAGTTACTTTCAGCTTTGCCTTCTTTCCGGTGCCGTCAGTCGCTTTGACCGTAATGACAGCTTTTCCCTTTTTCTTTGCCGTACAGACACACTTGTAGTATAAATATCCGTTATAACTAGAGGTTTCCGCAAGATATACGGAAAGCACCTCCGGATTGCTGCTTGTTATCTCAGGTATCAGTACATGGCCACCGCTCGCCATACTGTAATCAACTCCAAGATCCCCGTAAAACAGATCATCCTCATATGCATACCCTGCGTATAATTTCTGCGGCCTGCTATAAACTGACCTCATCCTGCTTGTAGGAGGTACCACCAAAAAGGTTTTTTCCGCCTGAAGCCCGGTTCCGTCTTTACTTTTGATCCTTACCGTTGCTTCAAAATAGCCCCCAAAGTAAGCCAGTTTTTTTATCTTTTTATTTACCGAAAGCTTTCCGTTAACAATTCTGATATAAGCTTTTGCCTCCTCATAGTCATCCACAGTGCCGATTTG
Source organism: uncultured Lachnospiraceae bacterium (assembly GCA_902782655.1). Lineage (GTDB taxonomy): Bacteria > Bacillota > Clostridia > Lachnospirales > Lachnospiraceae > NK4A144. The sequence goes on along the minus strand of CACZNY010000213.1, from coordinate 1,605 downwards.
TGAATAGTACTTCACCTTCACCGGTGTCTTTTCCCATTCAACCTTTTTAATTGTGGGATCTCCATAGGCAGCTCCCAAAGCAGGCCTGAGCTTCATGCTTTTGCCGTAGGCTACCGCTTGCTGCCCTCTGTCGGCAAACATATCAAGTCTTGAGACAGGCACTATCACCTTAACTGTCAGCACAGACTTTTTACCTGAGCCGTCTGTCGCACTGCAGGTGATCCTTGCTGTACCTTTCTTTATGCCGGTAAGCTTTCCGGAGCCGTCTACTAAGACAACTGACGGATCAGAGCTTGCAAATGAAAGACCTGCTCCGTTATCGGCTGTTCCTTTAAGCTGAAGCACATTCTCCTTTATGGTTCCTGTCGTTCCTATGTCCACACTGTAGACTCTTACCGAGGTGAGATTTCCCTTCCTGTCCGTAACGGGATCGTTCACGTCTTCATTTAACGAAACCGGCTTGAGAGTCAGGGAGCCCGCGGGATCTATTATCTTCACATTAAGCCTGGCCTGTTTTCCTTCAACTTCTCCTGCCACGGTGAATCCGCCGCTTGCAGTCTTTTTTATGCTTACCACTCCTGTCTTACTGTTTATCGTGACGCCTTCAGCAGCTCCTTCAAGGCTCCATTTTGCTCCGGCACTGCCTCCGGCCGGATAAAGACTGTATGTCACTTTCTTTCCTTTAGCGGCAAAGGCCGGTCCCTCTACCCTGTAAGCGACTGAAGTCTCCGGCATCTCAAAGGTCTTTTCAGCAACGGCCGTGGCGCTGCCCACGCCTGTGATCCTCAAAGCCTTAAGCTTAACGCTTCCATCTGCTCCGGCACCGCTATTCAAAATATCATTAACGGAAAGCTCAACCGTTCCGGGAGCCTTATCCGTTGTCGGTATGTAAAAGCCTTCTGTTATCCTTCCGTCTTTTACTGCCGGTTTCTTTCCGTTTACGGTATAAACAAAGCCCAGAGTCTTTCCTGCCGCATTGTCATCACTTAACCTGATGACACTGCCCGAAGCCAATACGGCCGGCGCATCTATAGAGGGCGCTCCTGTATCTTCAATGAGAGAAAGCATATTTGCGGCGTTTACCATCCCTGCTCCTATCTTATAAGGACTTGAAACCTTTACCGCGCTCTTTTTCAGAGCCGCCTCTACTTCGTCAGGATCAGCCTTCCCTCCCTTTGCGCTTATATAAAGGGCGCAGATCCCTGAGACTACGGGACAGGCCATTGAGGTTCCGTTCCAGGATGCATAATAAGAATAATCACTGCTGCTGTTCGTCTCATCATGTCCGTTCCAGGAAGAAAAGACCGCCGTACCGGGAGCTGCCACGTCCGCCCAGGCTCCGTAGGTGGAAAAATCGGATTTCTGCCGGGATTCATCCATGGCAGCGACTGCGATCAGGTTATCATAGGCGCTGGGATACATCAGATTGTTTGAATTGTTATTTCCAGTTGCAGCGCAGACCGTTATCCCGGCATCATGCGCAGCAGTCACTGCAATCTGCTCACTGTAAGTGTAAATCGGACCTCCAAGGCTCATATTTATGACCTGTGCAAGAGGCTTTCCTGCATTTGTAACGTAGTTTATGGCTTTTATAAGATCCGCAGT
>CACZNY010000212.1 GCA_902782655.1 uncultured Lachnospiraceae bacterium | reverse complement strand
GGACGATATGATAATGACGGTTCCCGAGGGGAACTACACCATGAACGTGACCTACAGGCACTACGGCGGCACAAAGGAAGTTGCGGTTGTCAGAGGAAAAGAGACCCGTGTGGATGTCAGCGATCTGAAGGGGGATCTCTTAAAGACCGGAAAGATCACCTTCAGCTTTGAGCCGGTGGAAGCGAGTCCCGCAGTCTACATAGACGGGAAACTCGTGATAAAGGAAAAGCCTGTAGAACTGGACTACGGCGTACATACCCTTGATATCAGGGCTGAGGGCTACGTGGATATCCATAAATACCTGAAGGTTGGGCAGCCAATGGCAAATCTTGCCATCGTTTTAGAAGAGGATGATGAGGACACGGCTTCTGCCAACAGTTCCGACAGAAATACAGGAAAGAAGGCAGAGAACAGTGGAAAGAGCGAGGCCATTCCCTCTGAAGCACTTCCTGAAACTTTTAGAAATAACAACAGCGAAAACCGGGACAACAACGGTATCACCGGCAGCTCCTCCGGAGCAGTCACCGGCAGTTCCTCGGTGAAAGCAGAAGACAATGCCGTGACCGATGATACAGAAACCGTTACGACAGATGTTTCACAGCTTTACATAGACGGTCCCGAAGGAGCTGAGGTTTACTATGACGGCGCCTACAAAGGGGTCGCTCCCTGCCACTTCAAAAAGAACGGCGGGACGCACGTCATAACCCTTATGCAGAACGGTCACGAGACTAAGAGCTATACCTTAAATCTCTCCTCCGGTACCGAAAACGAATCCTACTCATTTAATGAACTGATAGAAGAACATGACGGCTGAAGCCCTATACCCTGAAGCGGTAGCCGACACCCCATATAGTCTCTATATACTGGGGATTTGAAGAATCAGCCTCCACCTTTTCCCGGATCTTCTTTATATGCACCGTCACCGTGGCAATATCCCCTATGGAATCCATATCCCAGATATTCCGGAATATCTCATCCTTGGAAAAGACCCTGTCCGGATTGGAAGCCAGGAAGGTAAGGAGATCGAACTCCTTTGTGGTAAACTGCTTTTCTTCTCCGTTGACCCACACCCTGCGGGCGGTCTTGTCTATCCTTAAGCCACGGATCTCTATGACATCATTCTCCTGTACTCCGCTGTGGACCAGCCTCTCGTATCTGGAAAGATGGGCTTTTACCCTGGCCACCAGCTCACTGGGGGAGAAGGGCTTGGTTATATAATCATCCGCGCCGAGACCCAGTCCCCGGATCTTGTCGATATCGTCCTTCTTTGCGGAGACTATGATTATAGGCATGTTGCGGCTTTCCCGGATCTTTTTGCATATCTCAAAACCATCCACTCCGGGAAGCATAAGGTCCAGGATAAGAAGATCCCAGTCCTCATTGAGGGCTGTCTCCAGTCCCTTCAGCCCGTCGTTTTCAATGGATACTTCAAAGTCCGACAGCTCCAGATAATCTTTTTCCAGATCGGCTATGGAGACTTCATCCTCAATGATCAGAATTCTGCTCACAGCTTACCTCCTATGGCATGTATTTCCTGAACTCCAGAAAAATGGTGGTACCCTCTCCCAGACGGCTGTGGGCAAAAACCCTGCCACCGTGATCTTCGACGATCTTCTTTACAATGGAAAGCCCTATACCGGAACCTCCCTTCGAGGAATTCCGTGACGTATCCGTCCTGTAAAACCTGTCAAAGATATAAGGCACATCCTTGTTATCGATACCTTTTCCGTTATCCTCTATCTCTATCAGCACCGACTCTTCTTCATCCTTAAGACGTATGGATATCAGACCCTTGTCCTTATCCATATACTTTACGGAATTGCCGATGATATTATTGATGACCTTCTTCATCTGCTCCGGATCCGCGATGATAAGTGTGTCCGGGGCAAGCTCGCTGCTGTAATCGAGGTCGATATTATTGGCCTCCAGATCCATTCCGATCTCGTCAACACAGTCATCAAAGTATTCGCAGATATTGATACGGGCAAAATTATAGGGGATCCTGTCCGCATCGATTCCGGAATAAAAGGTAAGCTCATTTATGAGCCTGTCCATATCATTTGCCTTATTGTATATGGTCCTCAGGTACTTCTGGCGCTTTTCGGGAGTATCCGCCACCCCGTCTATCAGCCCCTCTGCATAACCCTTGATACTGGTGACCGGGGTCTTCAGGTCATGGGTGATATTACTTATGAGCTTCCTGTTCTCCCTTTCGCTTTCCAGCGTCTTGTCAGTGGTCTCCTTTAGCTTCATCCGCATGTATTCAAAGCTTCTGCAGAGCTCAGCCATGGTATCATCCACGTCCGGGACCTCTATCTCAAAATCCAGATCACCCTCAGCTATCCTGCGGGTTCCCTCGGAAAGCTGACCCACGGGAAGGGCGATCTCCCTGTAGATAAAGGAGACCAGGGTTATTCCCGTAAGGATCAGTATGACTATTATTATCAGCGCCAGCCTGATGGCCAGATCCCTTATGTCCGGCACCCCGGAAATATAGCTTAATACCGGGTCATTCTGTTTCTGCCTCATTATCACTACAAGTGAAATGGCAAAGAGGATCGTCGGCACCAGAACCGTTCCGCCGAATACTGCGATCAGTTTATATCGTAACCTCATCAGCTATTTAAGTATGCTTCCTGCTCCGGTGTCAGCACATCTATCTTTTTACCAAGGAATTCAAGTTTCTTCTCAGCCACTTCTATATCCACCTCTGCGGGGACATCTATCAGTTTTTCCCTGATCTCTCCCTGGTGCTCCACAAGGAACTTTGCGGAAAGCGCCTGGATCGCAAAAGACATATCCATGATCTCTGCCGGATGTCCGTCTCCGCATGCCAGATTAACAAGGCGTCCCTCACCCAGTACATAGATCCTCTGCCCTGTGGGGAGTTTGTAACCGATGATGTTGTTCCTCATTTCCTCGGTCTCAACTGCGATCTCCTTGAGCCTTGCCATATCGATCTCGCAGTCAAAGTGCCCCGCATTACAGAGGATAGCGCCGTCCTTCATCACTGCAAAATCCTCTTCGTCTATGACCTTGTCACAACCCGTAACAGTCACAAAGAAATCTCCGAGGGCAGCCGCCTCCTTCATGGGCATTACATCGAAGCCGTCCATTACAGCTTCTATTGCCTTGACAGGATCTATCTCGGTGACTATTACCCTTGCGCCAAGTCCCTTTGCTCTCATGGCTGTGCCCTTGCCGCACCAGCCGTATCCCGCTACCACCACGATCTTTCCGGCAACGATAAGATTGGTGGTACGGTTAATGCCATCCCATACAGACTGGCCCGTGCCATATCTGTTGTCAAAGAAATGCTTCATCTGGGCGTTATTTACCCGGACCATGGGGAACAGCAGCTTATTCTCACGGTTCATGGCCTCGAGACGGATAATACCAGTGGTGGTCTCCTCGCAGCCTCCTATGACCTTCTCAGCCAGATCCCTGAATTCGGTATGCATCATATGGACCAGATCTCCGCCGTCATCGATGATGATGTCGGGTCCGACGGAAAGCACGGCCCTTATATGGGAGTTATATTCCTCATCAGTGGTGCCATGCCATGCGTGTACCTCCAGGCCTTCATGCACCAGAGCCGCAGCCACGTCGTCCTGGGTTGAAAGAGGATTGCTGCCCGTGATATACATCTCTGCGCCCCCGGCTGCCATAGTAAGGCAGAGATATGCTGTCTTTGCCTCCAAATGAACTGAGAGAGCCACTTTCTTTCCTGCAAAGGGCTTTGTCCTTGAAAACTCGTCATGGAGCATGGAAAGCAGCGGACAGTTTCTCCTGACCCACTCTATTTTTCTGGCTCCGGATTCCCAGAGATTTATATCACGAATTTCACTTGCCATTATTTCCTCCTTTGTTTTAAAAAAGGGCAGCCCTTAGGGACTGCCCAATTCATTTAACAATATTGATCAGATATTACTTAAGCATTGCTGCTGCGGCTGCTCTCTTGGCCTCGTTTGCCTTGGAATCAGCCTCGTTCTGTGCTAAGAAAGCGTTAAGAGCTGCCTGATATGCTGCATAATCAGCGCTTCCCTGTGCAAGCTGGGTAGCTCCCTTTGCAAGCTGTGCCTGATAGAAAGCTGCGAGATCAGCATTTCCTGCTGCTGCGGCTGCAAGGCCGGCTGCCTTCTGTGCGTCACCCTGAGCAACCTGTGCTGCCTGGAATGCTGCTGTTGCTGCTCCGCCTGCTGCTGCGGCTGCAAGACCGTTTGCCTTGTTTGCCTCACCCTGAGCAACCTGTGCTGCCTGGAATGCGGTTGTTGCAGCGTTTCCTGCTGCTGCAGCTGCCTGACCGTTTGCCAGATTAGCTGCGCCCTGAGCAACCTGTGCTGCCTGGAATGCTGCTGTTGCTGCTCCGCCTGCTGCTGCGGCTGCCTGACCGTTAGCCTGGTTTGCTGCACCCTGTGCAAGGGCTGCTGCTGCGTTGGCATCAAGAATTGCCTGGTATGCAGCGTAAGCAGCTATCCTCTGATCGGAAGCAGCTTTAGCTGCTGCCGCCTGCTCCTGAGCATTAGCTGCAAATGCAGGAACAACAGAAACTACGGTAAGTGCTGCGCACATAACTATCGCTGTTAACTTCTTCATTACTCTATCCTCCTTAATATTTGGAAAAATTACCATGCTTCGATATTCTAACACTTGTTCCCGATAAATTCAATATCAATTTGTTTTTGCCGAAGTATTTTAAAATCATGATATATCCTTCAGGAAAAAAATATCCCCCGCAGTTTCCTGCGGGGGAATTTTCCGTCTGTTCTCTATTTATCGATCATTATCGATATCAGTTTGCAAGCATCTTGGCGATCATTGCCCTTCTTGCATTTACTGAAGCTGCCTCTGCCTCGATAGCTGCCCTTACAGCTGCCATCCTCTTCTCGTAATTTGCAAGAGCTGCTGTAACCTCTGCGTTGTAAGCTGCTGCCTTTGCAAGGTTAGCTGCCTGGAAAGCCTTGAGATTTGCCTGATATGCATCGTAGTCTGCCTTAAGCGCTGCCCTCTGTGCTATTCCCTTTGCAACCTCTCCAGCCTGGAATGCTTTAAGGTTTGCCTGATATACTTCGTAGTCTGCTCTGAGTGCTGCCCTCTGTGCTTCGCCCTTTG
>CACZNY010000211.1 GCA_902782655.1 uncultured Lachnospiraceae bacterium | reverse complement strand
TTCCATGATGCAGGCTTTAGCATCATGGCGACAAAGGGAAACCATGACCGTATCACGGATGCTGGGATACCCGCTCAGATGGTCAAAAAGCTGCATGAGGGCAGACCAAACATAGTGGACTATATGACGAACGGAGACATTCAGCTGGTTGTCAATTCGCCTATAGGCAAGGATTCCAAGTATGATGACAGCTATTTAAGAAAAGCGGCAGTCAAAAACAGGGTCACATATATTACTACGGCAGCGGCGGCAAGATCTGCGGCAGAGGGTATAGGATACGTGAAGAAGAACGGACAGGGTGAGGTAAGAAGCCTGCAGGAATGGCATAAGCAGATAAAAGACACAGAGGAGAATTAAAATGAAAGCATTATTTAAGGAATTTAAGGAGTTCATATCAAAAGGCAATGCCATGATGATGGCTGTAGGTATCATCATAGGCGGTGCATTCACGTCCATCATAACTTCGATAGTAGACGATATCATAGGGCCGATCATCGGTCTGCTTTGCGGAGGGATGGATTTTTCGGCACTTTCAGTCGGTATAGGCGACGCCCGGATCATGTTTGGAAATTTCATTCAGGCAGTTATCAATTTTCTTATAACTGCAGTCGTTCTATTCCTGATAATCAAGGCGTTCAATACAATGAAGGAAAAGGCTGAAAAGCTGGCAAAAAAGCAGAAGGAAGAGGAAGCAGAGGCGGAGCCTTCTGAGGAGATCCTTCTTTTAAGGGAGATAAGGGATTCCCTGAAAAAATGAAGATAGGGCGGGCAGAAACAAAAGATCTGCCGGATATCGAAAGACTCCTTGAACAGGTATGTAAGGTACATGCCGATTTAAGACCGGATCTTTTCATAGCCGGGAACCGTAAATATACAGAAGAAGAGCTGTCGGTAATATTAAAGGATGACAGCCGGCCGATATTTGCGGCATATGATGACGACGGCTCTTTCATGGGGTACTGTTTTACGGCTGCAGAGGAGCATAAGGGCTTTAACGAACCGCCGCATAAGACCCTTTATATCGATGATCTTTGCGTCGATGAGAATATAAGAGGAAGGCATGTGGGCAGGGCGCTGTACGAATATGTAAGGAACTGGGCTAAGGCTAACGGCTTCTATAATCTGACCCTTCATGTCTGGGAAAACAATGAGAGCGCAAAAAGCTTTTATAATGCCATGGGCATGAAAATACAGCTTTACGGCATGGAAGAAGTGCTGTAGCTCTTATTACGATTTCTGTTGTATACAAAACAATGGTATAGTAGAATAAGATATTAGAAGGTATCGGTGCCGTGCCTTCAGTATATTTTCTTTATGGCATCAATAAGGATTACAGGGGGTAATGTGAATGAAGCAGACAGAAATGCTTGCCATGATCCTGGCAGGCGGAAGGGGCAGCAGGCTGAAAGCTCTGACCAGCAAGATAGCAAAGCCTGCGGTATCTTTTGGGGGAAGATACAGGATCATCGATTTCCCGCTTTCTAACTGTGCAAACTCAGGTCTTGATGTTGTCGGCGTGCTTACGCAGTATGAGCCGGTACTCTTAAGTTCGTATGTATCCCAGGGCAGGTACTGGGGGCTTGATTCCAGGGATTCGGGAGTTTTTGCCATCGCTCCCAGGGAGAAGGCGGACGCAGAGCTGGATGTCTACAAGGGAACAGCGGATGCCATCACTCAGAATATCGATTTCATCGATAACTATAATCCGGAATACCTGCTGGTGCTTTCCGGAGATCACATCTACAAAATGAATTACGCGAAGATGCTCAAATATCATAAAGAGCGCAAGTCCGATGCTACCATAGCTGTCATAGGCGTGCCCATGAAGGAGGCCAGCAGGTTCGGAATCATGAACGCCGACGAAAATGACAAGATCTATGAGTTTCAGGAAAAGCCCGCTCATCCGAAGAGCAATCTGGCTTCTATGGGTATATATATTTTCACCTGGAAAACTCTTAGAAAGCTTCTTCTCGCTGATGCAAAAAATGATGATTCCAGTCATGATTTCGGAAAGGATATAATACCTGCTCTCATGGATGCAGGCAAGAATGTATATGCATACAGGTTCAAGGGCTACTGGAAGGATGTAGGAACGATCGATTCACTTTGGGAGGCGAACATGGATCTTTTAGATCATGCCAGTGAGCTGAATCTTTCGGATTATTCATGGAGGATCTATTCTGAAGATCCCACTGATCTGCCACAGTATATAGGGCCGGAGGCAGAGATCGATACGGCATATATCACACAGGGCTGCGTTGTAAACGGAAAAGTTATCAATTCTGTTTTATTCACCAATGCCAGGGTTGCACCGGGGGCAGTCGTCAAGGATACGGTGCTTATGCCCGGAACAGAGGTGGCGGAGGGAGCGAAAGTCACCAGGGCTCTTGTGGCCAACGGCGTGAAGATAGGAAAAGGCGCAAAGGTAGGATCAGCAAACAGTGCGGAGATCCTTCTGGTAGATCATGATGTAAAGGGGGTGGAGTAAATGCCAAAAGCTTTAGGAATAATCACTCCGTCGGCAAATAATATGAGAGTTCACGGGATGAATCAGTTCCGCCCGATATCGGCGTTTTCATTCCTTGGAAGATACAGGATAGTGGACTTTCCCGTATCTAATATGTCAAACAGCGACATAGAACACATGCAGGTATATGTGAGCCAGAATCCCAGATCTTTAGCAGAGCATCTCGGTACCGGACGTACATATAACATAAATTCAAAAAGAGGCAAGCTGCAGCTGCTCTTCAACCAGGATTCAAAGGTCAATGAGATCTATAATACAGATATCCGTGCTTTTGCGGATAATATGGATCAGATAGAGCTGGCCAGGGAGCAGTATGTGATAATCACACCGGGATACATGATCTTTAAGGAGGACTATGGCCAGTTTTTGGAGGAGCATATCGCATCAGGAGCGGACATCACCCTTCTGTACCACAAGGTGGATAATGCTGACAAATCCTTCAGAAACTGCCGGACGGTTTCCCTTAACAGGCAGAGAGGCATCAAGTCGATAGACTGGAATGACGGATCGACCCCCGATGCAAACATTTTTATGGATACCTATGTGATGACCAGAGAGCTGTTTATCAAGCTGATATTTAAAGCACAGAAGATATCCTCCGTGTACAGGCTTGTCGATATCATAAATGAAGAGAATGAGGATCTGGATATAAGGGGCATAGCCCATAAAGGATTCTTCTCGGCAGTAACTGATTTCAAGAGCTATTTCGATGCAAATCTGGAGCTGCTTGATTTTAAGAAGGCCAATGATCTTTTCACGGATGACTGGCCGATATACACAGTAACTACCGATGCCTGCCCGGTAAGATATGTAAAAGGCTCAAGGGTAAAGAATTCCGTGGTTGCGAACGGCTGTGTGATAGAGGGATCCATAGAAAACAGCGTTATAGGACGTGGTGTCGAAATAAGGAAGGGCGCTTCCGTGAAGAATTGCGTAATACTCGGACATGCAGTCATAGGTGAGGGTGTGAAGCTTGAAGGCCAGGTCGTTGACAAGTGGGCGAAGGTGCTGAATATCAAAAAGATAATCGCGCCGCTTGATAATCCGGGCTACGTCATGAGAGGCGATACCCTTTAGGATGATATATTTTTCTTCGGTATGATAAATCAGAACCTTGCAGGCTAAGTCCGCAAGGTTCTGTCATTATTTGTATAAAGCACAGCAGCGTGGGAGAATGGGACGAATGAAATATAAAAATGTGATCTTTGATGTGGGAGGGGTTTTGCTCTCGTACAGATGGCTGGAGCTCATCATGGAGACGCTTCCTCGGGAAGAAGAGGCAAGAGCTTTTGCGAACAGGCTGTTCCATGACCCTTTATGGCTTGAATTTGACATAGAGCTTAGACCCTTTGACGATGTTCTGGAGGATTATGTAAGGAAATATCCCAAAGATGAGGAACATATAAGATACATTTTCGGGCATCTGGAGAGGATGCCGCTTCCTAGACAGAGAGTTTGGGATAAGATTCATGAGCTTAAAGCTGCCGGATACCGTATATATCTGCTGTCTAATTATTCCAGCAGGATGCTGCAGGTTCATACGAAGGGTCTGCCCTTTCTTAATGATCTGGACGGTCATATTGTTTCCTTTGAAACCCACCACCTGAAACCGGGCCGGGAGATTTATGAGGATCTCTTCAGAAAATACTCACTGGATCCATCCGAATGTATTTTTTTTGACGATCGTCAGGATAATGTTGACGGAGGCAGAAAGCTCGGAATGGAAGGCAGGGTGATTTATTCTGAGGAGGTATTGCTTGGATATATTGACAGGCTGCTGGCTGCAGATGACGGGATAAGCAACAGCTTCCATGATCCTGCACTTACGCATGAAGAAAGGATAAACTGGCTTTTATCGCATATGACGATGGAAGAGAAGATTATTCTTTATTCCCATCCGGAGCATGGGGTGGGAAGACTTGGTGTGGAGGGCTTCGTGCTTGGAGGAGAGGCGGCTCATGGGGTGGAAGCAAGAAATATCCAAAACGGCATAACGGAACCAGATGTGACCACTTCCTTTCCCAATCCCATAGGGATGAGCGCGGCCTGGGATAAGGAGCTGATGCAGGAGGCCGGGAGGATCGTAGGGACAGAAGCTAGAGCCTGCTATAAGAGGCACAGGATGACCGGTCTTTCCCGATGGGCTCCGACAGTGGATATGGAGCGTGATCCGCGCTGGGGCAGAAATGAAGAAGGGTATGGAGAGGATCCTCATCTTACGGGAGAAAATGCCGCTGCATACGTGAAGGGTATGAGAGGCGATGATAAGGATTATGTGATGTGCGCCGCGACTCTTAAACATTATTTTGCAAATAATGTAGAAAACGGCAGATTTTTTGCAGACTCCTCCATAAGCCTGAAGGATAAATTCGATTATTATCTTCCTGCCTTCCTGAAGATAATACGCGATGGTGGAGCTCTTGGGGTCATGACAGCTTATAACAGGGTAAACGGTGTTCCGGGCATGATGGATAAAGAGGTGCAGTCACTGTTGAAGGATAAATACGGCCTCTTTCATGCCGTAAGCGACGGCTTTGCCATGAATCATCTTAAGGAATTCCACCATGAATACGGAACCCTGGCGGAATGCCTTGCGGCTTCTGTAAGGGCGGGAGTAGACAGCATGACCGAAAAGCCGGAAAAAGTGGAGCTGGCGCTCAGAGATGCTCTTGAACTTTCCCTGTTATCGGAAAAAGAGCTGGACGTGGCACTTGGAAATATTCTGATGGTAGGTATGAAGCTTGGTATATATGACCCTGAGGGAAGCAGCCCATATGAGGATGCCGGCGCATTGGATACTGACGAAGCAAGGGCGATATGCAGGAGGCTTTCAGAAGAGTCCCTTGTTTTGCTTGAAAACAAAAACCAGAGCCTGCCGCTTGATCCCGGAAAGGCAGACAGCATTGCCATAGCAGGCCCTCTTGCAGACGAATGGCTCGGTGACTGGTATGGCGGCATACCTCCGTTCAGGCATACAGTTGCAGACGGCATATCCGCTCTGCTTGGCAGGAAGATGACACCTGTAAGGGGGCTTGACAAATACAGGATATGTGTCGGGGACAGAGCCTGGCACATAGAAGAGGATGGAAGCATAGGTCTGACAGAACCTGAAAACGGCGATCTGTTTTATATCCAGGACTGGGGAGAAGGCTTCTGCACGATAAGAAGCGTTTCAACCGGAAAATATATACAGAGTATAGATCACGAAGTTCCAGACGATGAAACAGGAATGCTTGCGGCTGACAGGGACGATGTCTTTGATTGGTTTGTAACCTGTAAGTTCCGTCTTAAGGATGCAGAAAACGGCATGAAGCTGGTGGACAGATTCAATGAGCCCGTAAGAGTTAATGCTGCAGGTCAAATAAAGGCAGATGCTGCTCTGCCATCGGTGTCGTATATAATAGAAAAGGTATTTGACGGTGTCGCGCAGGCGGTAAAGGACACAAAAGATGCTGATACTGTGATATTGGTCTTAGGGTGTAATCCCATGGTACCGGCCAGGGAGGATTTTGACAGGAGTACTCTGGCGCTGCCCCCCTATCAGCAGAGGCTTCTGGATGCATTCCTAAAATCCGGGAAAAAAATAATAACCGTGCTGCTTACAAACTATCCCTATACTATGGCTGGCGCAGAGAAAAGGGTTGACGCCCTGCTGCTTTCTGCTTCCGGCTCGGAATACATGGGAGATGCCGTGGCAGCGGTTCTTTTCGGCAGGGAGGCCCCCGCAGGCAGACTTGTGCAGGG
>CACZNY010000210.1 GCA_902782655.1 uncultured Lachnospiraceae bacterium | reverse complement strand
GAAGAAGATAGCGGTATGCTTACCTTCCATATCTGTATTTGCTGAGCAGTGCATGGAAGCGATGCCCTTAAGAGGCAGATAGTAGTTCATCATTGAGAACATACCCTTCTTCATTTCTCCGCCGTACCATGTGTTGATGATAACCTGCTCACGGCTTGAGATATTGAAAGCTGCGCAGGTCTCGGAGCGAAGGCCCAGCTCCTTGTAATTCTCAACCTTTGCCTTGGATGCGTTGTAAACCACGAAAGTAGGCTCGAAGTTTGCAAGCTCCTCGTCAGTAGGCTGGATGAACATGTTCTTAACGAAGTGTGCCTGCCATGCAACCTCCATGATGAAACGTACAGCCATTCTGGTATCCTTATTTGCGCCGCAGAATGCATCTACAACGAAAAGCCTCTTGCCTGAAAGCTCCTTCTTCGCGATCTCCTTTACTGCTGCCCATGTCTCTTCTGTCATTACATGGTTGTCATTGGGATAATCATCGCTCGTCCACCATACGGTGTCCTTTGAGTTCTCATCCATTACAATGTACTTGTCTTTAGGAGACCTTCCGGTGAACTCACCGGTCATGACGTTGACGGTATCGAGCTCTGTGAGCACGCCCTTGTCAAAACCCGTAAGGTCGCTCTTCATCTCCTCCTCATAGAGGAACTCAAATGAAGGATTGTGGATGATCTCTGTGGCACCTGTGATGCCGTACTTTGTTAAATCTACGTTTGCCATTCTATAAACCCCTTTTCTTAATAAAATATTATTGTTTACAAGCAAATATATATTTTACATGATTCAATGATTTTTTTAAAGCCTTTCTTGTTACTGTTCACAGGCCTTCAGCAGCTCTTGACATTGTAGAAGCAAAAGCATTAAATTATCTGACATATGCCGGAAGAGCCGATTCGGCCGCCGGTAAAGAATGCCCGGAACGAGGTAAAAAAGCTTGCCGCATCCTGAAGGAAAATGCCTTATCATATCAGGAGGGGAATACCCCGGTCTCCCTGCTGCCACAGACGTCTTCAGCTATATCATAGCCTGTGACAGGGGCTGGCTGTACGCAAAAAAAGCGGGACTGATACCCGATCTTGTCATCGGAGATTTTGATTCGTCACCCGTTCCGAAGGATCGGGCTTCGGTCGAGATCTATCCTGAGAGAAAAGACGATACGGACACCATGCTCGCCGCAAAGCACGCGCTTAAGCTTGGATACAGCGACATTACCATATGCTGCGCCTTCGGAGGAAGGATGGATCACACCCTTGCAAATATCCAGGCCGCGGCCTTTATCGTATCATCAGGCGGGGAAGCAGAGCTTATCGGGAAGGACACCCTGGCCTTCGCCTTTACGGGCAAAAAAAAAGCATTCCCCAAAAAAGGAGAATACTCTTTTTCAATCTTTTCCCTGTCTGATCAGTGCACCGGCGTTTCCATACGGGGCTCTCAATACGACTGCGAGAATATCGTCCTTACGAACAGCTTCCCGCTGGGTGTAAGCAACGCCTGGTCAGAAGATGTGATCGAGGTTGCCGCAGGATCAGGTATCCTTCTCGTGGTCGAATCCCGCCTGTAAAGCCGCAGCGGTCATTGCGTCAGCGAATCAAATGCGCCCTTATTACCTCTTCCAAGCGGATTCCTGTTCTTATCGTAGGGCATGCCGCAGCTGGGACAGATATACCCGAAAGGAGTCTTCTGAAGATATGCTCCGCAGTCCTTTTCCTTACACCTTCCGTTAGACTGGGGATCATCGTCAGATCCGCCTCCGCCCATTCCGCCGGCTGCATACTCGAGCTCATCATCGCTGAGTCTCCTGACCCCCGAATACTCATTATTCACTCCATCTATCACGCTCTGAAGCTTCGGCTCATTCTCATATTTCTGATAATCAAACAGCTTGCTGAGCTTCTTCTCAAATATACCCATCTCTTTCTCTCCTCTCACCTGTCACCGGAAATTCCCCGGTGTCCGTCTGTTTTCAGTCTTCCTGATAATATATACGAAAGCCCCCGCCCATCTGGCAGTTAAAATGTGATATTTCACAGCTTTATCACTTTTTCCTCCGGCAAAAGCCTGACTATCGTCTCCTCCAGAGCCTTTACATCTACAGGCTTTGAAAGATAGCCTGAAAATCCAAGCTTCCTGTACTCCTCCTCCGCCCCGTGAAGGGCGTTGGCAGTGATCATCACCACCGGCGTTTCGGTATTGAGCCCGGACTCCGAGATCTCCCTGAAGGTTTCCACACCATCCTTTATGGGCATACGGTGATCCAGCAGGATCAGGTCATACTTCCTTTTCCTGCAAAGCTCTATGGCCTCATCCCCGCTGCCGGCGCCGTCTATCTGCAGCAGAGTCTTCTTAAGAAGAGCCACAGCCACCTTAAGGTTCAGGGCTACATCATCCACTATCAGGATCCTTGCATCGGGCGCCCGGAAGCTCTCCTTATAATCGCTCTCCTCTTCCTTTT
>CACZNY010000209.1 GCA_902782655.1 uncultured Lachnospiraceae bacterium | reverse complement strand
GCGCACACCGGAGGAGTCCTATGCAAGGGTACTGAAGCATTTAAAGAAGATCCTGCCGGATGCAGGGGAGTCAGAGATAGAGCGGATGCTGAGATGACACGATGAGCTTATGAAAAAATGTTACGTCTTTTTTCGGTATGTTAACAGGATGTATTCTGTAAAAAACGAAAGGAGATCAGGTATGAACGGGTTAAAGTATATAAGGGAGAAAAGCAATATTTCCAAGAGTGATCTTGCAGGTCGGATGGGAGTGACAAGACAGTCTGTTACACTTTGGGAAAATGGGAAGAGGAAGCCCGGGACTAAGCATCTGGAATGGTTATCTAGGTTCTATGGCATAGATGAAAAATGGTTTGGTGATCTTTCTGAAGATGATATGTCTGTGCTTAAGGAGATGAGGATGTATCAGCACTTTGACTGTGATAAGGAGTACTATTCTTTTATTCCTGAAAAAGACGGCTGGGCAGAGATCAGTGTTGCCTGTGGAGACATGGAGCCGATGCCGGATGACAGATATGCTGCCGTCGTAAAGGAACACAGGTTATTCATGAAGCGGGTAGAGGGCTATCTGCAATTCGAAAGCCAAGATAAGGCTTGCCTGGATGACATGATAATAACTGAAGAAAGGGGCATGTCAGAGATAGGTACTTTTCTTGACCTGATGAGTTCAGTCACAAGAGTAGGTGCGGAGGGAACATATCTGAAGGTTCCTCTCCGGTATGAGATAATGACTGCTATGTATGCCATGATGATAGCGTCAGATCAGTTCTCGACGGATGAAGTTAAAGAAAAGTATAGCAGTTATTTTAATGGTGAGGGAATTTCCATAGATGCTGATTATATGAATGAGCTGGCGGACATCATGAATAAGCATTGGCACAAGGTGAAAGATGAGCAGCAAAAAAGGATTCCGCACAAAATAGTAAAGTCTGCATCAGAACTGTAAGGTGGCCGATCATGTCAGAAGTATATGATTCGTCATTTGATGATAATGGCATAACAAATTATGGACTGTTTGTATCAGGTGGTGATAACCCTGAACCCTACAAGGTGGACTGGAAACATGTAGTATATGATACCAGGGATGAGGCTGATTCAAAGCTTAAATCCATAGAAGCTGAAAAGGCAAGGGAGGATGTGGCTGTTCCTTTTTCGCTTGAAGATGCAGAAAAGTATGCTGAAAGCCATAAATGGAGATTTGCTTCCACATATGCTCATACTGCTCCGCATGAGTATCTTATCAAGAAGTGGCTTGTAGATGATGACCAGCTTCTGTATGAGCGTTTTGTTGCAACGATGAAAGAAAAATCGGTCGTCGGATATTTTTATGGGCATGAGAATAAGTATCTCATCCTGGGTGAGCACTACTACTGGTATATGCCGATGCCTGATAACCACGCAGTTGACCTGATAAACCGGACCACTACGGATTATCTTGAGTATAGGGATGGGGCATATTACTACAAAGAAAAGCGTAGTGTATGAGGTGCAAAATTATGCAAAAAGTATGTGTTCCAAAATCCTAAAATCAGAGCAATTACTGCATGTTTTGTGTCATGTTCTGCCGGGAGACCTAGATTGACTTAATGAAAACCATATTTTCAGCAATAGGCGGAATAAAAGTATCCGTAAACTATATTACTGTGGTGGTTAAGAAGAATAAATCCCTGAGGCGGAGACAATAAGGTGTAATGTTAGATTCAAGTATATTCAAGAGATATAGTATGTTTTCAATTATATCGAGGATATCCGCTTGCTGCAGGAAAAGATGGGCGAATATGCATAGCATAAGAGGAATAAAACCATAGAGACGAACATAAGACAGAACTGGGAATGTATATTAATGATGAAAACATTATTTCATACGAGCGGAATCAGATTGAGTAAAGAACGGAGAAACTGATGTATCTTTATAATGACAAGTGGGAAATTGAAATATCTGAAATTGACTACAATCCGGATTCGGCTGATAATATAGTCCGGCCGGATTCGTTTATTGTAATATGTGATGATTATTCCCAAATGCTTTGTGTGAGTATTGCAGATCTTGCACATACATTGGAAAAGCGTGTTATACTGCAGGTTTCATATTATACCCCACATGATGATTATGCTTTCCTAGAGGATAATAGTCTGTTTCTGTTTTTGGATGATACTGTATGTGAATTTGATATACAGACCGGGAAAGTTGTAAAACAAAAGCTGCTGG
>CACZNY010000208.1 GCA_902782655.1 uncultured Lachnospiraceae bacterium | reverse complement strand
CTGCCCTTGGATATGTCAAATGCGGAGACACTGTGCTGGATGAATACAGACAGGTTTACATCTGTTTCATGGAAAAGGACGGGTACAGGATAGAGCTGGTTTCTCCCGCCTCAAAGAGCTCAGATGTTTCGGGACTTATAAAAAAATTTGGAAATTCACCATATCACATCTGCTATGAGACTGAGGCCTTTGACAGCGATCTGGAGGAAATGCTCAACAGAAAATATATGCTGTGCAGCGAAAGGCACGAAGCCGTAGCCCTTGGAGGAAGAGATGTCTGCTTCCTCATCCATCCCTATGCTGGACTGACTGAGCTGCTGGAGGCTTAGTGCAGCGTATTTATGGGAAACGAACAAAATACCTGCCTGTAAAGGCTCCGGTGCTCAGGACTGGTCCTCGGACACAGACAGATTGCCGGAGCTGTCTATGCTGATCTCGGAAACTACCCTGTTCAGCACCTTGTCATAGATCACTATCCTTGTGTCCATTTTGGGAATGGAATGTACTTCGCTGCCGATCCTGACCCGGGTCTTGTAATCGGTTTCTCCTTCGAAACTGACCTCCTCCGCTCCGAACACAAGATCATCCCTTTTGCTGCTGAAAGCCGTCCTGAATCTGGTATCGTCCGTGCTGTAGACGCATTCCTTACCATCGATCATATACTTTCTTCCCTTGACAGGAGCTTTTATCCCTATGGAAGCAAGATCATCAAGAATATTAGCAGCCATTTCATCAGGATCATCATAGAGCTGGACGAAGAGAACATAGTCCTTTGGATTTCCGGTGTAGTGCGACTCCGGGAAATCCGAGGTGCCCCTGCCGTTCAGAAACAGATCAAAAAAAGTGTCGGTATCCTCAATGCTCTTCATATATGAGGCTGCAAATTCCTGCTTTGCGCGCTCGGCATCCTGATCCCATGAGGAAAAGGCAGGATCTCCCCTGTGATCGGAAAGAGCATATTTTTCCTTGAGCATCTTACCGAGAAAGAAGCTGAGTTTTGTGCTTCCGCTTCTGTTCAGATGATCTTCCTCCGCAAAGTCGGTATCATAATCGAGCTGCATTTCGCCGCTGAGCTGATTGAGATCTGTCCAGCTGACACCGCATTCATCAGCCATATCAAAAACCGTATTGAATTTAGCCTGTGATTCGGCATCGACTATGTAAGGGGTGACCATCAGAAAAAGAGGGATATCCTCCGACTTAAGGAGATCGATTATCCTTTTAAGATCCTTTTCCTCTTTATCCGTCAGAGGCAGCCGTTCAGTATTATTTATTCCCTCGGGAGGCGTGAAGGCCTCAATGCGCTCCTTGCCATAGAAGCCTTTAAAGCCTGCTGTTTTATACTCGCTGACAAAGTCGCTGCGCGTCAGCTCCGCATATCTTCCGTGAGTGATGCCAAGAGGCAGGATATAGTTTTTAAGATCACCTTCTTTTACATTATCCTTCAGAGCCAGCCAGCGGTTTTCGTTATATCTCATTCCGAGAATATTGGTGATCAGAAACTCCGGACGGATATACTCGTGCGCAGATGTATCTATGAATGAAATATCAAGACATACCACCTTGGGACGCTGCGTCTTTAAGGCTTCTTTTATGTAATAATACGACAGGCTGGGAGTCTGCTCGGCGCCGCCCAGATCAAACGATGATATGCCATAGTCTGTCCAGAGTATTCCCGGATTGATATGGCAGTAGCTATGGGAATTGCCCACAAACAGCACATCCACCGTATTCTTTTTTTGCAGATAGAATGACCGGAACTGCTCTGTGCCGTCCCTGTTTTTTAAAAGCAGTATCTTATCTGAAAGGATATATACTGCCGTAAGCGTCAGTATGAGCAGTATCAGCCTTATCAGGTTTTGCGCACGGTTGTTTATCTTCATCTAAAATGCTCCGTATATGAAATTCTGTGCCTCAAATTCCGTTCCATAGTGCGCCCATGCCAGTATAGCTGCAAAAAGAAAAGCAAATACCATAAGTTGGAAAACAAGATTCTGTTTGAAAATAAGATCCCTTACAGAAAGTCCTGATCCTGCAAGCTCCTCGCGGTGATTGTACAGGGAAACAATGAAGAGAAGGAGCAGGCCTGTAAAACATATCATTATCTCAGTCCTGTCGAGTCCGAGGCTGTAAAGGGAGCCGTCAAAGAGTATCCACGGGTTAAAGCGGGAAAAAGCGTATTTCCACATCTTAAAACCATCGGTTATCCTTTCTGCCCTGAAAAAGGAGTTTCCCACCATGAAGAGGATAAAGGTCCTGATCCTGGTAAATAATCTGTAGCTGAAGCATTCCGTATTAATCCGGGCAAAGCGTACCAGCCGGCCGAAGACCGGCTGCAGCAGATCGCTGAGCATTATTATCACTCCCATGTATATCCCGACTCCAAAGATATATTTGAGGCTGCCGCCATGCCAGAAGCCGATAAGCACCCAGGTCAGGAGCAGGGAAATATATACCGGAATGTTATACTTCTTTTCAAAATCCTTTCCAAGCTTTGTCTTAAGCTTCTTTCTGAGCTTCCTTATGGGACCCGATCTTTGCAGCGGGTAGAAGACATAGGTTCTCAGCCATTCTCCGAGAGTAATGTGCCATCTTCTCCAGAATTCGGCAAGAGTTGATGCATAAAAAGGAGTTCTGAAGTTTTCAGGGAGAGTGATGCCAAGGGTTTCCGAGAGACCTAAGACTATATCCATGAGTCCGGAGAAATCTGTGTACAGCTGCAGCGTGAAAAGTGCGGCTGCAAGAAAAATATAAAGTCCGGTATAGGTTTCATAATAACCGTATATAGTGTTTACCGCTATGGCGAGCCTCTCCGAAATGACAAGCTTCTTGAATATCCCCCACAACACCCTGAGCGCTCCCTTTACAAGGTGTTCATAGGAAAAGTGCTTTTTTTCCGGTGTAAAGAAATATTTACCGGTCTCGTTGTACCCGATGATAGGACCGGAGGTCATAATGGGAAAAAAAGATACAAAAAGGGTAAGCTTCAAAGGATTGCCGACAGGGGATGTAAGTCCCCAATATACTGAGGTTAAATAACCGATGAGAATAAGCATGAAATAGGATATGCCCATCGGACATAGAAGCCTTGTAAGGGATTTGTAAGCTGAAAGGGAAAATGATACGGAAAAGGGCTTAAGTATAAGGGCGGACACGCTCTGTATTAATTCCGGGTATTTTAGAAAAATGAGAAGTGCAATGTTGAATATCAAAAGCACATAGAATCCTCTTTTATTATTTCCTCCTGAAAAAAAACGGCTTCCGATAAAATTTATGATTATGATACACGCAAAAACGATCAGCTGTTGAATATTTGAGTTGGTGAAATAGTAAAAAAGGCTCGCCGCAAGAAGCCACATCCATTGACATTTTCCGGGAAGCAGATAGTAAACTGTAAGAACAATAAGAAAGAAAATATAAAACTGAATCGATAAAAGTCCCATTTATCCTGTCTGCCGCCTCATAAGCATCTCCGGTGACGCTTTTTCATAATCAGTAAGTCTGTCTGTCATAGTTGACCATTGTACTTTAAAAGAAATAATTTGACACTTCCTTCACCGGATGCGGCCGTTTTCCCGTCTGTGCCTGCCGGTTTGCTGCGATTAATCGTTTACTGTTGCAAAAATAACTGATATCGGGTAGAATATGTTAACCATTTAAGGACGGACAGAGGTTCGGACTTGTGGTTTATATTGCGTTGAGGGATAAAAGGGGATT
>CACZNY010000207.1 GCA_902782655.1 uncultured Lachnospiraceae bacterium | reverse complement strand
TATACCAGGAGGAATATGAGGAGGCTGCACTGAGGGTCTTAAGAAGCGGCTGGTACATACTCGGAAATGAGCTTAAGGCTTTCGAGGAAGAGTATGCCGCAGCGCTTTCCGATGACTGCTTCTGCGCGGGAGTCGACAACGGGCTTGATGCCATACTTTTGGGGCTTATGGCATCCGGGATAGAGCCGGGGGATGAGATAATAGTACAGGCGAACGGCTATATAGCCACCATGCTGGGAGTCATGCAGTGCGGGGCGGTGCCGGTCTTTGTGGAGCCTGACGAATACTATCAGCTGGATCCCGCCAATGTCGAGGAGAAGATAACATCCAAAACAAAGGCTGTGCTTGTGACGCATCTTTACGGTCTGGCCACAAGGATGGAGCCTGTGATGGAGGTATGCAAAAAGCACGGACTCATGCTTTTCGAGGACTGTGCGCAGTCGCATTTCGCTCCTTATAAAGGCACATATACGGGGCTTTTCGGGACGGCGTCCTTCTTCAGCTTTTATCCTACAAAGAACTTCGGCGGCTTCGGCGACGGAGGCGGAGTGGTATCAAAAAACAAGGATATCATTGACAGAGTCAAGGTGCTGAGAAACTACGGCAGTGATTACAGATACCATAATATCGCGCTGGGCTACAATGACAGGCTTGACGAGCTTCAGGCTGCGATGCTCAGGGTGAAGCTTAAGCATATCAAAAAGCTTCTGGCAAACAGGGATCATATAGCGCAGAGGTATCTGAAGGAGATAGATAATCCGAAGGTGACTCTTCCGGAGACTCCCGAGGGCTGCGTGCATACCTGGTATCAGTTCGTGGTGCGTGTGGATGATCAGGATGGCTTCAGGGAGCACCTTAAGGGACTCGATGTAGGCAGCGATATCGCCTGGAAGACCCCGCCTTATCTGCAGCCGGTGATGGTGGAGAAATTCGGCTATAAGAGAGGGGATCATCCAAAGACGGAGCAGATCTGCGATACTATCGTATCTCTGCCTATGATGGACTATATGGAAGAGGATGAGATAGATAAGGTCATAGCAGCTGTGAACAGCTATAAGCAGTAGGGTGACAGGAAAATGAAAACGGCTAAACTCAGGAAGATAGATATATACATCATAATCTCGCTGGCATGCACGACGGTATTTCTGATAATGCTTATCGTGACAAAGGGCGCGATCGCGAAATGGCTTGCAATGGAGGAGAGTTTTGGAGGAGCATATACTGATCATTTCAGGTGCATTTGCTATGTGTCTGATATCAAGCATTTTTACTTCAAGACTACGGACGCCTCGTTCCCTCCTTTTGCATTCCTGCTGTATTATCTTCTGGTTCTTATAAATCCTCCTGAGGAGCCGTGGGATCTGATGGCATGGGATGATGTCATGTGGTACAGATACAATATGCTTGTGTATATCATGCTGATCATTGTCATCTCCCTTTTCTTTAAGCTGATGGTCGATCTTTTCCTGCCGGATGAGGATAAGATAAGGACTACCTTCCTTATGCTTGCCATCCTGCTTTCGGCGCCCTTCATGTCAGGGTCCATAGAGAGGGGTAATATCGCATATCTTGTCGTAGTGATGGTGCTTGCGGCCCTGTATCTTAAAGACAAGGACAGTGCCGTGTGCCGGGAGGCAGCGCTGCTCCTTATCGCCATGGCAGCGGGGATCAAGCTTTATCCGGCTGTGGCAGGCTTCATTTATGTGAAGGAGAAGAGGTGGAAGGAGGGAGTCCGGCTTGTAATATATGGTCTGCTTTTTTTCTTTGTGCCTTTTGCTTTTGTCGGAGGGGTGCCTGCTCTTCAGGAATATTGCAGGTTTACGCTGCTGCTCGGAAAACAGAGCTATTGCAGCTGGACAAATATAAGAAATTATCTTCTGTCGATATCGCGGGTGCTAGGACAGTATGAAAACTCCCTGTCATTTGTGAAGTACTTTATAATGATAGAGACCCTGTATCTGCTGCTTTGCGTGATATCGCTCCTGAAGACAAAGGAGCGCTGGAAAACCGGTCTCTATATCGCGGGAGCCATGTCCTTATATGTGCCGTACAGTTATCGCTATGTTGCCTGCTATATGGCGATACCGCTTGTCATGTATTTTGCGGAGAAGCAGGAAAATCAGAAGGCAATATATGCGATACTTTTCGGGCTGTCCTTTACGGTGCCTTTCTACGGATACTTTACCGGGATAGAATCTGATTTCTTTATCTTCACACCTCTCTATATCATAATGATATATGCCTTTTTTGAGGAATGGATATATCCTCTGGTGAAAAAAGCCTCCGGCCTGAAGGCAGTAAAGAAGAGTATATAAATGCTTTTTAATTCTATCGACTTCCTTATATTTTTTCCGGTGGTGGTGCTGATATACTTTATCATTCCCGATAGGATAAAGTATATCTGGCTTTTGGCGGCTTCCTATTATTTTTACATGGGATGGAATGCAAAGTACGCCCTGCTGCTTCTCTTTTCGACTGCGGTAACGTATCTGAGCGGCATTGCAATGGATGCCGTAGGGCGGAAGACCGAAAGCTCGGAAAAACGCATAAAGTACAGGAAGCTTGTGGTAGCCCTAAGCTTCATCCTGAATCTCGGCATACTCTTTGTTTTCAAGTATCTTGATTTTGCAAGTGATCTGCTTGCCTTTATCATTTCAAAGGCAGGGCTTTCGGTCACTATCCCGCGGTTTGATATCCTTCTTCCCGTGGGTATTTCCTTTTATACCTTTCAGGCCTTAAGCTATACGATGGACGTGTACAGGGGAGAGATATATGCGGAGAGGAATTTTCTGAGATACGCTCTTTATGTTTCCTTCTTCCCGCAGCTTGTGGCAGGACCTATAGAGAGGTCAAAGAATCTCCTGAAGCAGCTGGCGGTTCCCACAAGGTTTGATCAT
>CACZNY010000206.1 GCA_902782655.1 uncultured Lachnospiraceae bacterium | reverse complement strand
TAATATATTATGCAATCTGACGGATAAAGTCAATATAAAAAGACATGTTTTTGGGGATTTGCGCATAAGTTACAAAAGAAAAGAGTTTCCATATGCATTTTTCACAAAGAACAAACGCGGCTTTGGATACCGTATCCAAAGCCGCGCATTCAGAACGTTTGTTTATTAATGATTCAGACGCCAAAAATACTGAATCACTGTTTTGATACAACGACGCCCAAAGTCAAATGGCTTTTTGAACAAGTTCAAACGCCATTTAGACTTTTGGCGTTTGTATCAAGTAATGCCTCAGGAGCTGTCAGCGATTAATCCGAACAGATCGTTTTCTGCTTTTTCGAAAGCTGCGTCTGCAGTCCCCGGCGGTGTCAGCTCTGCTTTCAAAGACATTCTACCACACAATCATTCAAAATAGAACATCTTTTCGGAAAATATGTTCGATTTTTCTTGACAGGGGAATGTATGTTCGATATAATACAAACACAAACAGATGTTCGGTTTATTGTGAGGTGGAAATGATGAACAATGAAATGACAAGGACCAATATGATCATCGAGAGAGCAAGGATCCGCAGAGGACTTAAAAGGCAGAGGACTTTTTTCCGGTTTGCCGCAGCTCTTCTCATCGCCATGACAATAGCTACTTTTACGCTTTCCATCAGCTCCTTCGCCAGTGAAAAGGATGCAGATAAGCCTCATTACAAATACTATACATCATATACGATAGACCAGGGCGAGAATCTGAATACACTTGCCAGAAGATATATGACAAAAGAATACAGCTCAAAGGACAGCTATATATCCGAGGTTGTTTCTATTAATCACCTTGTCTCCGCTTCCGACATCTACGCGGGACAGGTCATTATACTTCCATATTATTCGGCGGACATCAAATGATCTGCAGGAAGTCTCATTCCTGTTCTTCTGATGTTGTCCGACGGCAGGGACGGTATCTCAGGGTTCTACAGCCACAGCTGCTCCACCCTTCCAAAGATGCTCCAGGTTATAGAACTCTCTTGCCTCCCTGTCGAAAAGATGGACTATGATGTCACCGTAATCCATCAGGATCCAGTTTGATCTGTCTCTTGCATGACCTTCGATATTTCTGGCAGTAAGACCGGATTTGACCATATATTCATCCGTTATATCCTGCAAAGCTTCCATCTGATGGATATTATTGGCCGTAGCTATCACAAAGTAATCAGCTATATCGGATATTTCCCGTATGGATATCACCTTTATATCCTCGGCTTTTTTTGAATCCAAAGCCTCCTGCAGTCCTTTTACTATTTCATTCAAATCCTTCATGGCTGTCAATCCTCTGTTTCTGCTACAACCAGCTGGCTGTAATATTCGTATGTCTTTCTTGTGGCAGGATCTATGGGCGCGTCCTTTTTCTTACCAAGATAATTCAGGGTATCATACAGGATCTTTTCAACGGCCCTGTCCAAATCTTCAAATGCCATCTGTCTTATCTCAGAAAGATTTGGAGCCTGATCCCGTCTCGGCTCTATGAAATCCGCTGTAAATATTATCTGCTGAAGAAGGCTCATTGCCGGCTCACCTGTAGTATGCGTCCTTACAGCATCAATGATATCCCTGTCCTCGATCCCGTACTTATTCTCAGCAAGATAGGCCCCGAGCTTGGCATGAATCAGGGCAGAATTCTTCTTTTCAAATTCCGTAAGCTCAATACCGTACTTGCTGCAGAGCCTGAATTTTTCATCAGTCGGGATGCATTTGGCACAGTCATGCAAAAGCCCTGCCGTTATTGCGCTCTCCATATCCGCGCCATATCTCATGGCGAGACAGGCTGCAGTATAGGCTACCCCAAGTGTATGCTGATAACGGTCCTTATCAAGGATCTTTTTTATCTTCTTTTTTATTTCCTCATTTCTTTCATTCATCTGTACAGCCCGTTCCTGTATATATAATCCGCCACGGCTCCGGGAACGAAGGAGCTTATATCCTCACCTGCCGCCACAGCCCTTCTTATCATACTTGAGGAAAGATCCGATACGGGGATATCAATGAGCTCTGTCCTTGCTCCGTATCTGCTTTTGTATTCCATCATCTTCTCTTTTATCTTAGCATCAGTATAGCTGCTTTCGTCAAGTCTTGCAGCTACGGCGATGATGCAATGCGAAAAGATATATTCCGGCTCCTTCCATTTATCCATCATGAAAAGGGTATCTGCGCCTGTAATATAATAGAAACAGGTGTCCTT
>CACZNY010000205.1 GCA_902782655.1 uncultured Lachnospiraceae bacterium | reverse complement strand
CCGCCTGTCTGTGATTCGTATACATCCTTATATATATCGGATGACTCAAGGAGCTCCTCATGGGTGCCGATAGCGGATATCATACCGTCATCCATCACTATTATCCTGTCGGCATTCATTACCGATGACACCCTTTGGGCTATAATAAATACCGTGGTGTCCGGGATCTCCTCACTCATTGCCTTCCTTATCTTCGCGTCCGTAGCCGTATCCACCGCCGAGGTCGAATCATCAAAGATGATTATCTTCGGCTTCTTTATAAGAGCCCTTGCTATGCAGAGTCTCTGTCTCTGTCCGCCGGAGAGATTGGCTCCGCCCTGATCTATATGAGCCTCATATTTTCCGCTCATCTTTTCTATGAATTCATCTGCCTGAGCCATCCGGCAGACCCTTACGCAGTCTTCCGGTGAAGCGTTTTTATCCCCCCATCTGAGATTCTCCAGTACAGTACCGGAAAAAAGGTTATTCTGCTGCAAAACCATGGCTACCTGATCTCTTAAGGTTACAAGATCATATTTCCTGACATCGATCCCTCCGACCCTGACGCATCCCTCTGAAACGTCATAGAGTCTCGGTATCAGGCTTACAAGGGAGGACTTTGCTGATCCCGTTCCCCCGATGATGCCTGTTATCTCGCCCGGGCCTATGTGGAGATCGATATTCTTCAGCACATATTCCTCTGCCGACTTATTATACCCGAAGCTTACTCCCTCGAAGTCCACGGAGCCGTCTTTTACCTCAAAGACCGGATCCTTTGGATTTACGATGTCGCTCTTCTCCTTTATCACCTCAGTGACACGCTGGGCTGAAGCAAAGGACATGGTCAGCATCACGAAGATGAGTGACAGCATCATAAGCGACATCAGTATGCTCATGCAGTAGGCAAGAAGACTCATCAGCTCGCCGGTGGTAAGCTCCCCCCTTACTATGGCATGGGCTCCGAGCCAGCTTATCAGGAGTATGCAGGTGTAAACCGTAGCCTGCATCACAGGCATATTTGTCACCATCAGTGATTCTGCCCTGATGAACATTTTATAGAGATTATCCACGGCTTTATCAAACCTGCTTTTTTCGTAGTCCTCCCTGACGTAGGCCTTTACGACCCTGATGGCTGAGACATTCTCCTGTACGGAGGCATTCAGATCGTCGTATTTTTCAAAGACCTGCCGGAAATATACCGAAACCTTTCTTATTATCAGGAATAAAAAAAGGCCGAGGAAAACTACGGCCACGCAGTAAACCATAGACAGTGAGGGACTTATTATCATCGCCATGGTCATTGCCGTAACAAGTGACAGGGGCGCCCTCATCGCCATACGCAGAAGGACCTGATATGCGTTCTGGATGTTGGTGATATCGGTAGTGAGTCTTGTTATAAGGCCCGAGGTGGAAAACTTATCAATATTTGAAAAGGAAAAGGTCTGTATGCTCCTGTAAAGCCTTGACCTTAAATTCATCGCAAGGCCTGCGGAGGCCTTTGCTCCGAAGACCCCTCCTCCTATGCCGGCAAGAAGCCCCACCAGGGCAAGCAGAAGCATCAGACCGCCGGTCTTCAGTATGACGTCCATATCGTTTGCTTCTACTCCGAAATCAATGATGCGTGCCATAAGGAGCGGCACCATCATCTCCATGACCACCTCTAATATCATGCACAGGGGTGTAGCGATCGACGGAGCCTTAAAATCTCCTATCTCGGCTCCTAAGGTCTTAAGACATTCCCCCGTGGATATATCCTTATATGATCTGCTTATCTCCCCATCCATCACCAGTTAAGTATCAGAAATTCTCCTTGCGCCGTCCGCGGCATCCGCGATATAAAATTCGGCATCTATCCCGGTGCGCTCCTTGTAAACACTGCCGAGCGCCTTAGTGAAATTGTCTACATATTCATTCTTCACCAAAGAAACCGTGCAGCCTCCGAAGCCCCCTCCCGTGATCCTGGAGCCTATGACCCCCGGAAGCTTCCAGGCTTCCTCCACGAGTATGTCAACCTCCTTACAGGATGCGCCGTAGTCCTCGCTCATGGATATATGAGCCTCGTTCATGAGCCTTCCGAAGCCCTCGAGATCACCGGCCTTCAAAGCCTTCACTGCCTTGATCGTCCTCTGGTTTTCATATACGGCATGCTTTGCCCTCTTGCGGCACACATCGCTTTTAATATACTCACTGTGCCTGTCAAATTCTTCCTCATCGAGCTCTCCGAGGGTATTGATATCGATAACCTTCTGCAGGTCGGCAAGAGCCTCCTCGCTCTCCGCCCTCCTTGTATTATACGAATCATAGGAATTTTCAGTAAGGTTATGCTTTACCCTGGAATTAGTTATGACGATCTTTTCATTCTTAAGGTTCAAAGGCACATATTCGTAGGAAAGATCGGCCGTATCAAGGAAGATGGCGTGATCCTTCTTTCCCATGGCTGAAGCGAACTGATCCATTATCCCCGAATTGCTGCCGTTATATTCATTTTCGGAAACCTGTCCGAACTTCGCGCAGTCTATCATGTCTATGGGCAGGTCGTAGAGATCCTTCACTATGACAGCCGCCAGCTCCTCTATGGAGGCGGAAGCTGAAAGACCTGATCCTGCCGGAAGATCCGCGATCATTACCATATCGTATCCCCCGGGTATCTCAATGCCCGCCTTCATCATGGCCCAGAGCACTCCCTGCTGGTAATCATACCAGAGACCGTTGTCATTGGGTTTCAGATCATCAAGGCTCACCTCCTGCACACCCTCATCGGGCCAGTTCATATTAAACCATCTTAATATCCTGTCATCCCTTTTTCTTGCCACGCCGTAGTTGCCCATGGAAAGAGCGCACGGAAAGACATGGCCGCCGTTATAATCAGTGTGCTCACCGATAAGATTAACCCTTCCGGGAGCAAAATACTCCCTTATATCCCCCTGATCACCGAATTTCTCTCTGAAACATTCCAATGCTTTAGCGATCATAATCCCCCCTCCGTCTGATCAATATTACACAAGCACATACGAGGCTTATTATACCCCTATTCTTATTACTAATCAAAAAAGACTGTATTTCCCGGGGATCACTCTCACCCGGCCTTCCGCCTCTCAATAATCATCAAGAAAGTGATGGGTAATTCCGTCCTTCTTGTATGCAATTATAGTGGCAAGGTTCACATTCTCCACGCTTTTGAAAATATTAGCCTCGGTATACTGATTGGTCTCATGAAGCTTCTTTATCAGAGCCTTGATCTCCGCCCTCTTGCTGTCAAGGGCCGTATCGCCTGAAGCTGCAGCCTCGGTAAGCCTGCAGGCGCAGGCAATGAATTCGAGGGAATTATGCCTTGCCCATCTGATGATGCTCTCCTCCCTTATAAGATACATGGGTCTTATAAGCTCCATTCCGGGAAAATTTACCGAATGAAGCTTCGGCATCATGGTCTGAATCTGACCGCCGTAAAGCATGCCCATAAGGATCGTCTCGATCACGTCATCATAATGATGCCCGAGCGCGATCTTATTGCAGGAGAGCTCTCTCGCTTTGGAATAAAGCGCTCCCCGCCTCATACGCGCGCAGGGATAGCAGGGTGAAGTCTCATTCCTGTCAACTATCTCAAAAATCGATGACTTAAAGCTTACAAGGGAAACACCGAGAGCTTCGGCATTATCTTCGATCTTTTTCCTGTTGGCTTCATTATAGCCGGGATCCATATTAAGATATACGGCTTCAAAGTTCCTCTCTCCATGCTGATAAAGCTCCTGGAAAAGCTTTGCCATAAGAAACGAGTCCTTGCCCCCCGAAATGCAGACAGCTATCCTGTCTCCGGGACAGATGAGCCCGTATTTATTTATTGCCTGGGTGAAGCGCGACCACAGTTCCTTCCTGTACTGCTTTATGATGCTGCGCTCAGCCTCCTGTCTTTGATACGTCCGGAGGGCTGTCCCGTCATTTTCCATTGCTGCTTTCTTCTGCGTTATAAGCACTTACAAAATCCTCCCTGAAGGAAGTGAATCTGTCCTCATCTATGGCCTGTCTTATCTCCTCCATCAGATGATTGTAAAAATAAAGGTTATGCAGCACGCAAAGCCTGAGCCCCAGCATCTCTCCCGCCTTGATAAGATGCCTGATATAAGCCCTGCTGTACTTCCTGCAGGCGGGGCAGAGGCAGCCCTCCTCTATGGGAGACATATCCTCAGCATAGGCTGCATTTTTAATGTTTATCTTTCCATGATGGGTATAGAGCTGTCCGTGCCTGGCATTTCTTGAAGGATATACGCAGTCAAAGAAATCCACTCCTCTGTATACGGACTCCACTATATTTACCGGGGTTCCCACCCCCATGAGGTATATGGGCTTATCCTGAGGCAGATGCGGTACCGTGACATCAAGTATATGATACATCTCCTCATGGGTCTCACCCACGGCAAGCCCGCCTATGGCATAGCCGCTAAGATCCATCGCCTTGATAAGCTCAGCGTTTTCTATCCTTATATCATCAAAAACCGCTCCCTGATTGATGCCGAAAAGCATCTGATGAGGATTTACCGTATCCGGAAGGCCGTTCAGCCTGTCAAGCTCAGCCTTGCACCTTTCAAGCCACCTTTCGGTCCTGTGCACCGAATTCTCCACATACTCCCTTTCCGATCTGGCATCGGGGCACTCATCGAAGGCCATGGCTATGGTGGAGCCGAGATTAGACTGTATGCGCATGCTTTCCTCCGGTCCCATGAAGATCTTATGGCCGTCAATATGTGAAGCGAAGGTGACCCCCTCTTCCTTTATCTTACGCAGGCTCGCCAGGGAAAAAACCTGGAATCCTCCGGAGTCTGTAAGTATCGGTCTGTCCCAGACCATGAAGCGGTGCAGTCCTCCGAGGCGCTTTATCAGCTCATCCCCCGTACGTACATGGAGATGATAGGTATTGGAAAGCTGTATCTGGCATTTAAGCTCTTTAAGATCCTCAGTGGAGACAGCTCCCTTGATCGCGCCTACAGTGCCCACATTCATAAAAACAGGCGTCTCTACGGTTCCATGTACCGTCTCAAGACGCCCTCTTCTGGCTCTTCCGTCCTTTTTTATAAGAGTATATCTGCCGCTCATTCCACAAGTCCGATCATTTCGTCAAATTCTTCAAGTGTGATACCGAGTCTTTCTATTTCCTTCGCCGCCTGCACTCCCACATAGCGGTAATGCCAGGGCTCGTATTCTATGGTCGTGATATCCTCCTTGCCCTTGGGATATCTCAGGATAAACCCGTAATCCTTTGCATTTTCCACAAGCCACTTTCCGGCCTCCGTCTCCGCGAAGCCCTCATCCAGCTTCCAATAGCCGTCTGTAACAAAATCAAAGGCAAGACCTATCTGATGCTCTGAGGTTCCCGGAGGCGCCACTACCTGTGCGGCAAGGGTATAAGCCTCATCATAATCATGTCCCTCCTGCATCAGTGAATCAACCTTCCTGTTGAATACGTAGGTCTGTCTTTCAAGATCCCTGAAGGGTGAGATCACGTAAAGGTTTATCCCGTCCTCCTTGGCAGCCTTTATCATGGCGACAAGGGGCTCTGCGCACCTTACATCCGCCTTGACGGAATCAGTGATCGTAGCCAGCTCAAAGGTATAATCATCAGGTATCAGATGATCCTTGTTTACGAGGATCAAAGACCAGTCCTCATAAAAGCCCGGATTGACAAGGCTTCCGGTCTCATCCTCGATCAGCATATCGGAGGATGCTTCCTTCCCCGTATTTCTGTTGTTAAAATCCTCCGCGGCCCTCCTGGAATCCTCGGCGATCTGATCAAGCTTCTCATTTTCTATAACCGAAGCCTGATCCTCTATGCCCTTTCCGCTCTCATCCTCCGGGACTATATCCGATTTTGCAATGGTGACCTTCTTTCCGTTGTCATTTACGATCACCACATCCTTCCCGATGGCATTATCAGTAGCGTT